>JANOVD010000143.1:0-6316 GCA_031417255.1 Chitinophagaceae bacterium | reverse complement strand
GCCACATGGCGATACCGGCTTAACAGGCCGTAAAATTATTGTTGATACCTAGGGTGGTAAAGGTGCACATGGTGGCGGTGCTTTCAGTGGTAAAGACCCGAGTAAAGTTGACCGTAGTGCCGCTTATGCAACACGCCATATTGCTAAAAATTTAGTGGCTGCAGGTTTGTGTGATGAGGTGCTGGTACAGGTTTCCTACGCTATTGGTGTGGCACAACCAACCAGTATCAATGTGGTTACTTATGGTACATCAAAAGTAAAAATGAGTGATGGAGATATTGCTAAAAAAGTAATGGCCATGCCATGTTTTGATATGCGCCCTTATTTTATTGAGCAGCGTTTAAAACTGCGTAACCCCATGTACAGCGAAACTGCTGCATATGGTCACATGGGGCGTAAGCATGAAACAGTTGAAAAAACATTTACTTCGCCCGATGGTAAAACAATTAAAAAGAAAGTTGAATTATTTACCTGGGAAAAACTGGATGCGGTGAAAGAAGTGAAGAAAGTTTTTGGGTTGTAGGCCCGGCCTCCCCAAACCCCTCCAGAGGAGGGGCTTTTGAAGACCATAAGTTCAAAGAGCTTATGGTTTTTTAATTGCTTTTATTAAGATTAAATTTACAAAGTGAAAAATTTCCGCCAACAACAACATCGCCCCAAAAAAAATACATTGGTAATTGGCCGCAAGGCTGTTACCGAAGCTATGCGAACCGGTAAACAACTGGAACGTATTTACCTGCAAAGCACCGTACATGGCGAAGGCATTGATGAAATAAGGAAGCTGGCTGAAAAAACACAAACGCCCATCAATAAAGTGCCGGTTGAAAAATTAAACAATTTCAATGTAAGCAATCACGAAGGTTGTGTGGCGTTGATCGCAAAAGTGCAGTACCAGGATCTGCAGGATGTGATTTCTTTTGTGGTTGAAAAAGGCGAAGTGCCTTTGTTTTTAATATTAGATGGCATAACAGATATCAGGAACATTGGTGGCATTGCCCGCAGTGCTTTTTGTTTCGGCGTTAATGCCATTATTATACCCGATAAAGGAGTTGGTGCATTAAATGAAGATGCAGTGCTAACCTCAGCCGGTGCTTTAGAAGAAATTGCAGTATGCCGTGTTAACAGCCTGATGAAAACAGTTGATGACCTGCACATGAATGGCATTAAGGTTTTTGCAAGCGAAATGAAAGCGGCTAAAAAAGTTTTTGAACTCGATATGAAAGAACCCTGCGCTATTGTGATGGGCGGAGAAGAAAAAGGAATTTATCCTGCTTTATTAAAAATATGTGATGAGCAATTTCAAATACCCATGACCGGCGATTTCGATTCACTGAATGTATCGGTGGCCACGGGTATTGTTTTGTATGAAGTTATGAAGCAAAGAGTGCAGCAATCATAAAGCTGCACTAAATGACAGGGATTGTTCTATTTGGTCAATTATTTCTTAATAAAGTATACGTTTTTATTGAACTGCCATTTATCATTGTGCGTTTAATAATGCCAACAGGTCTTGCCCAATAATAAATGATTTTTTTATATCCGGGATCAGTAGGGTTTCCAGCACCCAAAATAGTTTCAATAACATTGGAATAAGTTTTTCCTTCAATGTTCATAGGCAAATTCGAATATTGACTATTGAAACAATAAAATACAGGAAATCCATCCTGGTCTTTTAACTTAACAGCAAACGTATCACTTGATGGGGTTGAAGGACCACCAAACAACCCACCAGAAATACCATAATTCAGACTATCATCCCCTGCAAACCAATTTGACGCCTGGTTCCCGTTATATTTTGAAAGGACCAAATGGAACGCTTCATAATTGTATGCAGTATAACTATCAAGCCATAACTGGGCCGAGGTGCCACCATATGAGGGTACATAAATATTTACAAGGTTACTTGTTGTAACCACTACTGAGTCGAGTTGAGAACTGGCCGAATCTTTATAAATAAGATACTTCCCTATTTGTAATTGCACATAGCCCAATGCATGACGGGAAAAAGAAAATTGACGTGTTTGTTGTACTGTTTCAATTGTAATTTTTTTACATCCCTGAAAGAAGAAACTTGCAGCAATTGTAAATAAAATTAGTGTGTTAGAATGTTTCATAATGATTATTTTAAATGATTAAATATTTACCTTGAAATTATTTTAGGAAAAAGACTTTAAATAAGAAGAATTTTATTTTTATGTTACTTGTCAAAAAATGTTATTTACAGCTCATTTTGTAAAACGTACCCTGTATGCAAAGGAAATTTTAAAATAAAAATTGTCATTTACATTTCAGTCATATTTTGAAACGTCTTTTACTCCCGTTCTTATCTTCCTGAATAAAGAATGCCCTGCTTCCATATTTAATATAAAATTTTTATTCAGGTAAGTATCAAGATACAGACCCAGCTGGTTTTCATCAATTCGCCAGTAACCATTTGTATTTGCATAGGAGTTTGTTATTGCCCGGAAGTTTGCTCCATAATAAAAGTGGTCATTTATTTTGTGCTCATACGTTAAATTGCCTGGCAATACACCAAATAAATTGTTTCGTTCATTTATTCTCCAGTCAATCCCGGCCAAGGGCATAATGAATACGCCAAACAATTCATTGTTGATATAGAGTCCGAGTTTCCAGGTCAGTTTCTCATTTCTTTTTTTGCTGATGATGAAAGCTCCACCAACCTGCATTTTTGTTTTTTTATTGATATTGCTGTCATTCATTCTTACAATGCCGGTAAGTAAAATGCTCCACTTAGTGTATGGAATAGTTTTAGAAAGCGAAACAGGCAGCGCAACACTATAATATTTTTGACGGTTATTGTTTTTAATTTTTGATGACCATGCTTCAAAAAACGGGCTGAAGATGACGGCATCTTTTTTATTGTTGAACTGTAACGGCAAATTTGTTCCTATACCATAATACTGCATGTTTACATCGTTTTTATTTTGGTTTACCAAACCTGCATTGGGGCTGGTACTGTATTTAAGATTCGCAATATCCAAATAAGGTTGTGCAATAGTTTTAAATGAAAAAAGAGAGGCAGCAATTACGGTAATTGTAATAAACAAATGCTTGCCTGTTTTAATAACCCTTAACCCTTGTATGTTTAAATGATACTTTCTCATAAATGTTTTTTTGCTTTTCAATTGCTGTATTATTTAATGGCAGGTATAACATGTAATTCCAACTTTGTTTTACTTATTTCAGCTGAAATGGATTGTCTTTCCAGTTCTTTTAGCTTCGCATATTTCATAAATGTGTACCAGGCCGTCATGCCGGCACAAACAAACCCTTTCCATCCATCCCTAAAGCCCATTTTAAAAAAATAATTCTGTACAAAGGCAAACAGCGGGGCAATATAAATTTTGATGAACGATGCATGTTTTCCCTGTTTAAGATATTTATCTGCAGAGAGCGATGCATATTCCATTGCTTTACGGGCATAATCAATACTGTTATTAACGGTATAGTGTTTTATAAAGCCGGCTAAGGTTTTAATGTGTAAGCCAGGTTGCAGAAAGAGTTTTTCATGCACAATTTCCTGGTCTATCTGCACTGTTTTACGGTTTGCCATCCTGATATGTGCGTCATTTCCCCATTCACCAAACTTTATCTCTTTTGAACCGTAAAAGTTTTTATAACGCATATTGTAAACCAGGTGTTCTTTGGTTAAATCAATACATACAATGGCTTTTTTCAGTTCTGCATCCAGTACTTCATCCGTATCGATCATCAGTATCCAGTCGTATGTTGCCAGTTGACTAGCTTTATACCTGTTGCGGCCATATCCTTCCCAGTCGCCATAAGCTATCCTGGCTCCATATGCTTTTGCGATCTCAACAGAATTATCAGTACTTCCGGAATCGTACAGAAGAATTTCTTCGCCAATTCCCTGTACACTGGCCAGTGTTTCTGCAATTCTTGCTGAGCCGTTTTTGCAGATGATCACTACAGAAATTTTCATATGCTGAGGTTTTAAAAATGCATGATAGAATTATTTTCCAAAGGGTATGGTCATAGTTATACCAATAATAGTTTTACCAACCCCTGGAGGTACAATGCCAGACCCGGTTTTTTGACTGGCAACCATTGCATTGGCTTTGCGTTTATTAACTGATGCCATAACAGTAAAAGGTATGCTGCTAAGCATGACGGCGGCGCCAACCCCTATTAAAGCAGTGGCTCCATCAGCCTTGCTTTCTTTTTCGTCGCTATTTCCAAATATGATATCATAATCTTTTGGGAAGCTTAAGGCTCCTATGCCCATTATTAATGCGCCGCCTCCCATTAAACACCAGGATGCAGTTCTATTGTCCCGGCTTTTTTTCATGTAGTATGCCTTATCATGTGCAGCTACAGGGTCAGGGTTTAATTGTAGCTCATTTTTTACAGGCAAATCAGGGTTTGTATTCAAATTCGTGTTGCCTGCAGTTAGTCCACTTACCGCCATTTCATTATTCGGTTGTGTAATGTTTAATTGTTGTGCATTTGTTGCCCATACTTTACTTAATAAGATGAATGCAACGATGATTGACTTTTTCATAATTTTATTTTTTATAGTTAAGAAATGAATTAAAAAATTGGGGTGCTTGCAATAATTAATGCAGCAATACCACCCACCAATAACAAAGTACCCGAAACTCCAATTAAAGTACCTGCAACATGACTCTTCTTAGTTTTAATTTTATCTTTTTCAATTATTTCAGCTTTTTGTATATTTTCCAAAGCCAGTGTATATGCTCCGGTTTGTGTTTTACGGCCGGGTGTTAGATAAATATGTACTTCATTTAAAACACCCGTTTCATCTTCATCAGTATAGCTTTTTGTTTTGTATTTCATTTTGCTATCTGTACCATCCGTAACATGGAGTTTATGATCAAAGGGTAGTTCCTCTAATGTGCATTGTACACTTTTCCGGTCGCTGCTGACGGAGATATTTTTCATAACAAAAGCACTATTGCCATTACGCAGGATGTAATATTTTTGGTTATCCTGGAAATCGTTCAAGCTGGTTGCTTTTGTTGGTTCGGCAGCAGTGATGGCTTTGTAATAATTACTGCATGATGAGAATCCAATCAGGATCATCACCGGGATTAGTAACTTTTTCATAATTTTTTGTTTTAGTTGATAAATTTTGATTGCTTAACCAAAAGTATAATCACTGCAAGGCCATCCCTAATTGATAAATCGGGCCTGTTTCTCAAAATTGGTATTTGCAAATTTTTATTACCGGTTTGTGGTAGTTTTCGATTTTTTTTGCAAAAAATGCAAACAGAATATTGTAGATTGGGGATTAATGCCATAAATCAGGTGGCAGATTTGCAATTTTTACCAAAACTTTTCTGAATGGAATCCAGTGATACACAATTGCGGTTCTTCCAGCATATTAAATCTATATTACCAGCTAATATCTCGTTTGTAGATGAAATTGCTGAGGTATTGAACATCAGTAATGACAGTGCATATCGCCGTATAAGGGCCGATAAACCCATCAGTTTTGAGGAACTGAAGAAATTATGTGTTAAGTATAAGGTTTCGCTCGACCAGTTTTTAAACCTGCAGAGCGATGCTTTTATTTTTACAGGAAAATTAGACAACGATGTAAACTTTGGGTTTACTAATTGGCTGGAGGAAGTATATAAACAATATGCGGTCATCGGCCATTTTGAGAAAAAACATATTTATTTCCTTTGCAAGGATTTTACATTTAACCTACATTTTCAGATACCCGAACTGGCGGCATTTAAATACTTTGTATGGATGAGGTGTTTTTTGGACTTTCATACTGATAAAGGAGAAAAATTCTCTTTCAATTATCCGGAGTTTGAGATGCACAATAAGATAGGGCTTGGCATTGTAGATATATATAACCGTATTCCCACTACCGAAATATTAAATGCAGAAGGTGTAAATACCACACTTATGCAGATCCTGTATTACTACGAAGCAGGTGGGCTTGTTTCTTACGATCAGGCGCTGCTTTTGTGTGATAAACTGGAAGAACTGGTAAATCATTTAGAAAGCCAGGCCGAACTGGGCGTAAAATTTAAGCTGGGGGAAAAGCCTCACACATCTTCAGTTGCATACCAGCTTTTTAATAATGAACTCATTATGGGCGATAATACTTTGCTGGCCGAACTGGGCGATATGAAAGTTACTTTCCTCAATCACAGTTTTATGCATTTTATTGGCACCAGGGATGAAGCATTCAATAAGGCCATGTATAATAACCTGAACAATATTATGCAGAAATCAACACTCATAAGCGCAAGCAATGAAAGAGAGCGTGTAAGATTTTTTAACCGCCTGCGGGCAG
>JANOVD010000142.1:0-4571 GCA_031417255.1 Chitinophagaceae bacterium | reverse complement strand
ATTGATTGGGCCAAACTGTCCCGGCGTTATAACTGCCGACGAATGTAAAGTGGGGATTATGCCCGGCTTCATTTTCAAGAAAGGCAGAATTGGTATTGTATCTAAATCGGGCACGCTTACTTACGAAGCCGCCGACCAGGTTGCAAAAGCAGGCCTGGGAATTTCTACGGCTATTGGTATTGGTGGCGATCCAATTATTGGCACAACCACCAAAGAAGCGGTAGAATTATTTATGAATGATGACCAAACCGATGCCATTGTTATGATTGGCGAAATTGGTGGCGGTATGGAAGCAGAAGCAGCCAATTATATTAAAAGTACCGGTAACAAAAAACCTGTTGTTGGTTTTATTGCCGGACAAACAGCGCCTCCCGGCCGCCGCATGGGCCATGCCGGCGCCATTGTTGGCGGCGCCGATGATACGGCAGCAGCCAAAATGAAAATTATGGCTGAGTGCGGTATTCATGTAGTTGCCAGCCCGGCTGATATTGGAAAAACAATGGCGGAAGTATTGAAGAAGTAAAACTCAAAAATTAAAAATTAAAAAGCCTGGCTAAACGCCGGGTTTTTTGTTCTTAAAAGTTCCCCCATTCTCCGCCCCCTCTCTCCTGAGCGAAGTCGAAGGATGGAGAGGGGAATAAGGGGTGAGGTCAACCATTTTAAAATACCCTGCATTGGGTACATCTTATTAACAGGAATTAACCAATCTTTATACTCTAAAACTTTTAATCATGATCATCGTAGTAAATCACACCATCAACAACCCAACTGATTTTTGGGCATCGGCTCAAAAAAGTTTACCCGAATTACCGGTAAGCGGCGTAACTAAAATCATACAGGTAATGCCAAATGCAGATATGACAACTGCAACCTGTGTTTGGGAAGCCGACAGTATTGAAGCACTTGATACATACCTGCGCAGCAAAGTGCACGACTGGAGTTCAGAAACTTACTATGAACTGAATGCCGCCGCAGCTATGGGAGTGCCTTTATAGCATTTTCGTTTTCTGCTAATTTTTTATCAACTTTCCGAAGAGGCTGTCTCAAAAGGTACATTTTTGTTTTTCCCACAAAGGCACGAAGCTCACAAAGGAATAATACTCAATTTAGAAATTTCCTTTGTGTTCTTAGTGACTTGGTGGGAGACCTGTTTTGAGACAGCCTCTTTGCCTTCTGCAATAAAAAAAGAGACCGGGATCTTCACCCCGGCCCCTAAAGTATAGCCACGAAATTGTTCTGATTATACTAACTCAATTGACATGACAGCAGTTTGCTATGTGCGTATAATTAAATGTTAAAGAAATTTATGAGTACTGCTTATGCAAATTGGTTTTTAAATCCATCTAAGTATAGATTTTAAATTATTGATAGGATACAACCACTTCTCAACAATTTGTATCTTGTAAGTAAATACCCGATTATGTTTATAAAAAAATTATTGCTGGTTATTTTTTTGATAACCGGTATTGCATTAACCAATACGGCTCAAACAAAAAACGATTATGCTAAAAACTGGAAGAAGGTTGTAGAGCTGGAAGCAAAGGGCCTTACCAAATCAGCTTTAAAAGAAGTGTTGGTTATTTACAACCTGGCCATTAAAGATGGTAATGATGCCCAACAGATAAAGAGCTGCATGTACCAGATCAAATACCGCAATATGGTGGAAGAAGACAGCCACGAGAACAATATTTTTTTTGTAGATACCCTTATAGCCAAAGCCAAAGCACCTGCAAAAAATATCTTACAGAGCATGCATGCCGAAATGTTTTGGCAATACCTGCAAAATAACCGCTGGAAATTTTACAGCCGCACCAAACTGGCTGAAGAAAAAAGCAAAGACATAACCACCTGGAGCATTGATAAACTGAATGCAACCATTTCAAAATTATATACGGCCTCTTTACAAAATGATAATCTTTTAAAAAGCACAAAACTGGATGGACTTGATGCCATCATCATTAAAGGCGAAAACACACGCCAGCTACGCCCTACTTTGTATGATTTTTTAGCACACCGTGCCCTGGCGTTTTTTATGAATGATGAAGAAACCGTTACCAAACCGGCTTATCAATTTAAAATAGACGACGCTGTTGCTTTTGCAAAGGCATCTGATTTTATTAAAGCTTCCTTTAAAACCCGGGACACGGCTTCGTTGCAGCAAAAGGCGCTATTGGTCTTGCGTGATCTGCTGAAATTTCATCTTACTGATGCCAATCCTGATGCATTGATTGATGCAGACCTGATACGCTTAAATTTTGTAAATAATAATGCTGTGATGGTGGGCAAAGAAAAACTATACGAAGAAGCTTTGCTGGCTATCGAACAAAAATATCCCAACAACCCTGCCATAGCACAGGCCATGTATTTGCGTGGCGGCATTTATTTGGCCCGTGGACAAGAATTTGAAGCATTTACTAAAACCGAAAACCAATACGAAATAAAACGGGCAAAAGAATTATTTGAATTGGCTTATGCCAGGTTTCCAAAATCAGAAGGAGGTATTAATGCAAAAAATGCGCTGCTGCAAATTGAAAAGCCACAATTAAATATTGAAACGGAGAAAGTAAATGTTCCACTGCAGCCCTTTCGCAGCCTGGTTAAATACAAAAACATTAAAACCCTTTACCTGCGGGTTATTAAAACAACAAGAGAAGAAATAAAATCCATCGACAAAAGGGATTATGAAAAAACATGGAAAGCCTATACAGAAATGAAAGCTGTAAAAAGCTGGAGCATTAACCTGCCTGATCTGCAGGATTACCGGGAGCATTCCACCGAAATAAAAATTGACGGACTGCCAAACGGCACTTATTTTATCCTCGCAAGTATCGACCCCAATTTTTCACTCACAAAAAATATTATAGCCAGGCAACTTACTTATGTTAGCAGTATCAGTTACCTGCACACCAATACCAACGAATATTATGTATTGAACCGTGATAATGGCCGGCCACTTGCCGGTGCAGCCGTGCAACTGTGGCAATCGAAATACAATTACAATACAAGTGCGTACGAAGAAAAAAAACTGGAAAGTTACAACACAGATAAGAACGGTTTCTTTAAATTAAATCAAAGTCCGGAGTACCGGAATTTTTTAATACAGGTAAAACATGCAGGTGATGAATTATTCATGGATGATAACCACAGTGATTACATTTATAACAGCTATACTCCTGAAACACAAAAACGTACTTTTTTATTTACCGACCGGTCAATTTATCGCCCCGGACAAACACTTTATTTTAAAGGCATTGTTGTATCAAAAGAAAAAGAGGTTTCAAAAAGTGCAGTGATAGCAAATTTTAAAACGGTAATTTTCTTAAAAGATGCCAATGGACAAAAATTGGCTGAGCTTACTGTTACCACCAATGACTATGGCAGTTACAAAGGCACATTCCGCCTGCCTGAGGGTGTAATGAATGGCAACTTCAGTTTGTATGATACAGCAACCAAGGCTTCGCACAGTTTTAGTGTGGAGGAATACAAGCGCCCCAAATTTTTTACCGAGATACAAAAACCAAAAGGCACTTACCGCATTAACGACAGCATTGAAGTTACCGGTACAGCTAAAGCCTATGCCGGCAATAATATTGATGGCGCTAAAGTAAGTTACCGTGTAGTGCGTAAAGTGCGCTATCCCATTTGGTGGAGCTGGAGTTATTACATACGTTATCCCCAGGGAAACGCTGAAGAGATGGAAATAACCAACGGTGAAACCAAAACCGATGCAAAAGGAGAATTTAAAATTACCTTTAAAGCTATACCCGATGAAACGGCTGATAAAAAAAGTCAACCAACATTTTATTACGAAGTGAGTGCCGACATTACCGACATCAACGGCGAAACCAGGAGCGGCAATACCTCTGTAGCTGTAGCATACCAAATGCTGCAACTGAATATTAATATGCCCGAAACTATGCCTGCCGACAGTTTGAAAAATTTAAAGATCAGCAGCACCAACCTCAACGATATTTTTGAAAAGGCAAATGTAAATGTTACCATAACCAAAGTGATATCGCCAACAAAAATATACAGGGATAGATACTGGCAAATGCCGGACCAGTTTATGATGAGTAAGAATGAATACGAAGGATATTTTCCTTATGACATTTATAAAGATGAAGACCAGCAAAATAAATGGCCTTTGGGAGAGAAAGTTTTAGATAAGACAGACAGTACTAAGGAAAATGGGCAATGGGCAATTGGCAATAGACAAATAGAAACTGGCTGGTATAAAATTATTGCTATTACAAAAGATAAATATGGTGAATTGGTTAAAGCGGAAAAATATATTCAGTTAACCGGTAATAATGCAAATGAAAAAATTTACGATGCTGTAAAAGTTGATGTAGCAAAAGGAAGTGCCGAACCCGGCGAACAGATAACATACAATATTGCAACCGGCTTTGATAATATCTGGCTGATACATTCATTCAGCAAAATGGATAAATCAAATACCATAAGTTATAAAACAATTACAATTACACAATCAGCTCCTTTTGCGGTATCTGTCGCAGAACAAGACCGTGGTGGAATGGCCATGAGCTATGCATTTGTACAGCACAACCGGG
>JANOVD010000141.1:0-22221 GCA_031417255.1 Chitinophagaceae bacterium | reverse complement strand
ACAGGCTGGGTTGCATCTTATACAAGGTATTGAGCCATCTGCGACTCTTGTACAGGTTCATCCGCTTGTTCCCTGCCCGGCCCGGTCAGGCGGGCATTTGCACCATTTTTCAAGCCGTCGGTTCACAAAGCGCCATAGGTCGTTCAGGTTTCTTTTAATAAAATGACAGTAGTAGTTTTGACAGCCACGCACTAATGGATTTAAAAGATTTGCTAGCACATATATACTGCCCGTTCGGGTGTGTAGTTTAAGGTTGCGTATCTTATCCATTATCGCTTTCTTTGATGCCTTTGACGGCGATCAAATGGCTTACTGGTTTAATGAAATAGATAATACTGTTGACAAGGATTTCAACGATAATTTCACAGATTTTGTTTACAAATATTACGGAGTAATAAGTAATGCCAATTGGAAGGATGTAATTCTTGAACAAAACTTTGGTAATGAAAAAACAGCCTTAAATACTTTTTTTGAATTGTTTGATTTATTTATTGCCAATGTAAAGCCGACGGACACGAAGAAAATAGTTACAGCTCTCTTTGACAAGCTAATATTTGAGCAGGATGAGATGAGAAACAAGTTGGGCAATGAATTTTCATTTATTCTTAAAGACACAGTAGAACTGTTAAAAGAAAATGCCACGACAACATTTAAATATGACTATGACACCATTTTGGAAAGACTTAATGAAAATGCAGAACAAATTCCCGAATTGAAAACAATGCTCATAGAACTTGAAAAGCAATATACCTCTTAACATACTGCGTTCAACATCATTCACTTTCCAATCTGCGCCAGCGCCTCCTCAACTTCCATCACCGGCAATTCACAACTTTTATCCCTACACACATAAATCATAGTTTGTCCTTGTACCAGTTTATTTTCAAGCAATGCAAGTTTACTGTCGGTATTTCCACCCAGTAAAATTACATTGGGTAAATAATGCTCATCAAACTGCTGCCGCTTGTTTCTAAAATCATCTCCCATAATGGCCACTTCATACAGCGGGCTGCTAAACCATGCCTGCAGTATACCCCAGTTTGCATAAAAATAAATATTGCGTTGTACATCAGCTTCTACATTAATCAGCATTTGCCTGGCTTTGCTGATATATTCTTCATTATTATAAAAATGGCCCAGCAAAAAAAGATTTTTTGCCATTTCGCTGTTGGAAGCTGGAATTACATTATCTGATAATTCCATTTTACGTGCAATCAAATTGGCGTACTGATTGTGCGTATAAAAGAACATGCCTGATTCCCCATCAAAAAAATGCTCCAATGTATATGCAGTTAATTTACCGGCCTCACTCAGCCATTGTTCATCAAAAGTTGCCTGGTACAGTTCAATAAAAGCAGCAATGGTAAATGCATAGTCATCCAGCAGGGCATTTATGGTTGATTTTCTATTTTTGTAATTCCGCATCATCTCACCATTTTTACCAATCGCATTTTTTAACAGGAAATCAGCATTTTTAATGGCCGATGCTAAAAATATTTCCTCGTCAAACACACGATAAGCCAGAGTATAACCTTTCAGCATTAGAGCGTTCCAGCTACTGAGCACTTTATCATCAAGGCCGGGTTTTACCCTTGTGCCCCTTATCTTCATCAACTTTATTTTACCGGCATCAATTGTATTTTTTAGTTCAGATACTGAAACATTAAACCGCTTCGTAACTTCTTCATCTGTTTCATTCCTTAATAAAATACTGTTGCCATGCTCCCAGTTTCCTGCTTCGGTAATATTGTAATAAGCCGAAAAAATGGCTGCATCAGCACCCAGCGCATGATCAACTTCTTCTTTTGTCCAAACATAATATTTACCTTCTACCCCTTCGCTGTCGGCATCAAGCGATGAATAAAAAGCCCCTTCGGCTGATGTGAGCTCATGCTCAACAAACGCCAGCGTTTCGTAAACCACTTTTTTATACAATGGATCTTTTGTTAGCTGAAAAGCCTGTGCATACAGGCTCACAAGCTGAGCATTATCGTACAGCATTTTTTCAAAATGCGGTACATGCCAGTTGGCATCGGTAGAGTAACGGGCAAAGCCTCCTTCCAAATGATCGTAAATACCGCCCAATGCCATATTATCTAAAGTAACTGTTACCGCTTTTAATGCTTCTTTATTTTTACCCAGATAATTATAATGCAGTAAATACGCCCAGGCCGATGGCATTGGAAATTTTGGGGCACGGTTTGCTCCTCCCTTTTTAAAATCTATATTTCCTTTCATCAATTCGTATTGCTTTTCCAAATCAGCAACTGTAAATGTTTTTTCGGTTTCTTTAAAAGTTACATGCTCCGCAGCATGAATTCCTTGCGTAACCTGCTCAGCACTTTTTTCCAGTGCTGCCGGATTTTTTTGTTGCAAATCAACAAAATATTCCAACAGTTTTATCCAGTTATTTTTGGGGAAATAAGTGCCTGCATAAAATGGCCTGCCATCGGCTAAAGCCAATGCATTTAGCGGCCAGCCGCCGCTGCCGGTTATCAGTTGTGCTGCTGCCATATACACCTGGTCCACATCGGGCCTTTCTTCACGATCAACTTTTATGCATATAAAATGTTCATTCATAATTTTTGCCACATCTGTATCTTCAAAACTTTCATGCTCCATTACATGGCACCAGTGGCAGGCGGCATAACCAATGCTGATGATGAGCAATTTGTTCTCATCTTTTGCTTTTTGTAAAGATTTTTCTCCCCAGGGATACCAGTTAACGGGGTTGTGGGCGTGCTGCAGCAGGTAGGGGCTGCTTTCATGGATCAAATCGTTTGTAAAAGAAAAATTATTACTCATTGTATTTTAAAGTATTATTTAATTAAAACCTGCATCTGTTTAAAGTTAAACATTAACTGCATAAAAAAAGCAGCATAGTTTAAAACTGTATGCTGCTGAGATATTGATCTGGATGAGTTTTATTTCCTTTCTGCTTATTTTACTTTTTTTGATAACCCGTATTTACCAAATTCAATCAATTGGCGGGCATCTACATAACCCTGAGAATAAGTAATAATTTTTCCATCAGCATCTGCAATGATGAGTGTTGGATAAGCATTTACCTGGTATTTTTCTGCCACGGCAATGCCATCACCTTTTTCCATATCCAATGCTATATTAATAAAGTTCTTATTAAAGAATTCGCCGGCGGCTTTATCCGGAAATGTATTTCGCTTTAACAATTTACAGGGGCCGCACCAAGTTGTATAAGCATCCAGGAAGATGAGCTTGTTTTGCTTTTTTGCTTCCTGCAATGCTTTGTTCCAGTTTTCTTCAACGAATTTAATTCCATTTTCCGTATTATTATTAACCGTACTTTCTTTATTATTTGCTTTTGGCAAACATGCAAAAACCAATACAGCACAAACTGCAAGCACGCCGGTAATAAGTATTTTTCTGTTCATATTTTCCTGTTTAAGCCTGCAAGTTTCTTTATTCTTTACTAACATCCAACAGTTTTAACTTTTTATTCATAACTTTTGGTGAAAAGCGTTAAGGAAATTCTGTAAACATAACAGGCAACCCCCTGTATTATTTTACCGATTTATCAGCATGAAACAACCGTCATGAAAAAAGCAATGAACCCTGTTGAATTTTCCCCGATGAATAATTTAAAAATTATAAGCGAAGCTGATGCTGCACACGAAACAACGCCATATTTTCATTTACAAAAAGAGTTTGCCCAAATTATTGATTTCAACAGCCAGGCCATACCCTTTTACACACAGCCGCTTGATAATGGATTTAACCGGGCTGTTAAAAGAAGCCTGGATATATTTATTTCATTAATTGTTATCCTGTTCTTTCTCCCCTGGCTTATCCCGCTGATCGCCGTTTTTATTAAATTGAATTCGGCCGGGCCTGTTTTTTTTCTGCAGAAAAGAAATAAAAGAAATGCCGAATTATTCACCTGCATCAAATTCAGGACCATGGTAAAAAATGCTTATGCCGATACTTTGCCTGCATGCAAAAACGATAAGCGTATTACGGCTGTTGGCAGGTTTCTCCGAAATAAACACCTGGATGAATTGCCTCAGTTCTTTAATGTACTGTGGGGCGATATGTCGGTTGTGGGGCCCAGGCCGCATATGGTAAGCGATAACTTAAAATTTGATGAGCTGATAAAAAATTACGCCGGCCGGCACAAAGTAAAGCCCGGCATTACAGGGCTGGCCCAGGTATTGGGTTATCTTGGCCCTGTTGACGATGATTTTAAAAAAATGGAAGGCCGTGTACACATGGATATTTTTTATTCCCGCCACTGGTCGGTTAAAATGGATATTGCCATACTTTTACGTACCATAACAAAAGCAAGCGGTTTTTCATCCTGATCTTTTTTAATCTATAGATAAGTTTTGTCATACCCATCTGTCAATTTACAGCAACTGCAACCGCTCATCAGCATTGTAATTCCTGCATATAACCGTTGGGAGTTTTTGCAACATGCCGTTGCATCTGTAATTGCACAAACATACACCAACTGGGAACTTGTGGTTGTAGATGATGGATCAACAGACGGAACAAAAGAAAAAATAGAAGCGCTGCACGATAAAAGGATTCATGTATTTTCTGTACCACACTGTGGAAATATTGCTGTACTTCGCAATGCAGGAGTTGCCGCCGGAACGGGCGAGTGGCTGGCTTTCCTCGATTCAGATGATGAGTGGGTGCCCGAAAAACTGCAACTGCAGCTTCAGTTTTTGCAGCAGCAGCAAAGCTTGTGGAGCTATGGGGGTTTTGAACTGATGGATGAAACAGGGCAAACCATTCCACTTAAATCAGGAAAATATGTTGCAATTTCGGGCTGGATCACAAAAGAATTGCTAACCAATAAAGCTGCAGCAACAATCGGCAGTTTAATGGTAACCCGAAAATTATTTGAAGAGCTTGATGGCTTTAACAGTAATGCCAAACTTGTGTTACGGGAAGATTACGATTTGGTATTGCGCCTTTCATTAAAAACAGAAGCTGCGGCGTTACCCAACCTGCTTGTCCGCATCAGGGAACACCCCGGCCGCAGCACCAATGCAACAGATGATGGATATAAACGTGCTGCTTTTTTGTATGGCCACTTTGTAAAACTCTGCCCCGACAGAAAACTTAAAAAAATTGCCCGGCAAAGACAGGCTTATCATGAAACAGAACTGGCTGTTAAAAATATAAAACAAAAAAAATACCGGCAGGGTATAACATTGCTGGGCAAGGCTGTTTTGCGGGGAGATACACTGCGGCACTTGTTTTCTGCTTTACGCCGCAGTATAAATTAAAAAACCAAAGCAAAGTTGAAAAAAACGGTAAAAGATATTTTCAGCATTCTCATTCATAAAGAAAGATCGCAGGCGATCAAACTTATCATTATGGATGTAGCAGTTAGCCTGCTGGATATTATTTTTCTTGCTGCGCTGATCTATGTTATACATTTTTATACTGTAAATAATCAAGCGGTAATTTATAGTTTTTTCCCTTTCACATTCTTTAGCAAATACCCGCTATCGCTGATCTTTGCTTTTTTTATCCTGTTTGCCTTCAAAAACCTGTTTGGTTACTTTGTTTTTAAAATGCAGTACAAATTTGTATATGCAGTTGCGTCAAGGCTTTCAAAAAGAAATTTATTGTATTTCCTTGAAGGCTGTTATAATGATCATGTACATATTGACTCATCAGTACATATCCATAAAATAAGCCACCAGCCTGTTGAATTTGGCCATCATGTACTGGCAGGTTTGCAGCAAATTGTGGGGCAAAGTGTTCTTATTATCTTAACCATAACAGCAATTTTTATTTACAGCCCGGTGCTTTTTCTTTTGCTTTTTATTATCCTTACCCCGCCCACTATTATTATCGGCTTATTAATAAAAAGAAAAGCAAATGCCATACGCAAATCGGCAAAACCGTTTAAAGAAAAATCATTACAGCATTTGCAGGAAGCCCTTTCGGGTTATGTTGAAAGCAATATATACCAACGAAATGATTTTTTTGTTAACCGGTACAGCATGTACCAAACAAAGTTCAATGATTTTCTTTCCCGGCAACTGGTGCTTCAAAATCTCCCATCCCGGTTCATGGAAGTATTTGCACTCTTTGGATTAGTTGCACTAATAGTGCTTAATTTTTACAGCAGCAATTCCGGAACTATTCAATTGGTTACCATCGGCGCTTTTATGGCGGCTGCTTACAAGATCATTCCGGGTATTGTTAAAATAATGAACTGCACAGGGCAAATTAAAACCTTTGGCTATACCATTAACGGCTTGCTGCCGGGCTTCCCGGAAACTATAATAAAAAAAGAAGAAAACATTACCGAAATAGATTCTCTTGCCTTAAAAAATATTTTTTTCAATTATGAAGAAAAAGAAATACTGCATAATTTTTCTTTACAAATGACAAAAGGAGACTTTGTTGGTTTATCCGGAATTTCGGGCAAAGGAAAAACAACGGTAATTAATTTAATCCTGGGATTTGCAGAACCGCATTCAGGCTCTATTCTTATAAATAATAAAATTACCAATGCTGCCGACAGGCAGCATTACCGTAAAAACATAGCCTATGTAAAGCAGGACCCGCTTTTGATTTACGATACGATACTTACCAATATTACCCTTGATGAAAATGATTACGACGGCAACCGCCTTCAAAATGCTGTTACAGCAACAGGGGTTGATATGCTGGCAAGCCAATATCCGCAGGGATTGAACAGCATCATAACCGAAAGCGGAAAAAACATCAGCGGCGGGCAACGGCAACGCATTGCAATGGCAAGGGCATTATACAAAGATGCAGACCTGTTGATACTGGACGAGCCATTTAATGAATTAGACAGGGAGTCGGAAAATAAATTACTGCAATATTGTAAACAACTGGGAGCCAAAGGAAAACTGGTTATCCTGATCACACATAACAAAGAAAGCCTTTCATTTTGCAATAAAATTATTTCGCTTGATGAAAACTGAGCAACCTGTTTTAGTCATTCTCAGCCCCGGCTTTCCCAAAGATGAAGCAGACAATACCTGTTTGCCCGCCGTACAAAATTTTGTAAAAGCACTTAATGCACAATTTCCATTGGTAAAGATTGCTATACTCGCTTTTGATTATCCTTATATTTCTGCAACCTATCAATGGAACAACAATACAGTAACCGGTTTTAACGGATCGAAGAAACGGAAATTAAAAAAAATTTTAAAATGGATATCTATCTGGCGAAAGCTGAATGAGTTGAAACGAAAAAACAATATCATTGGCTTATTGAGTTTTTGGTGTGGTGAGTGTGCTTATGTTGGCAGCCGCTATGCAAAAAGAAAAGGACTTAAACATTATTGCTGGATAATGGGCCAGGATGCAAAAAAAGAAAACAGCTATGCAGGAAGATTAAAAACCAACCCAAATGAATTAATAGCAATTTCTGATTTTATACAAACTACGTTTGAAAAAAATCATAACATACAGCCACAACATGTTATTCCGCTTGGTATTAATATAGATAAAATTCCAGATGGGGAAAATATAAGAGACATTGATATACTGGGAGCAGGCTCATTAATTTCATTAAAACAATTTGATATTTTCCTGGATGTTGTTGCCGGTATAAAAAAAGATCCGATAGCTATCGGATTTGCCGATGTAAACGTAATGCTTGCAGGCAACGGACCCGAAAAAGAAAAATTACAATTGTTAACAGCAGCATCAGGCCTGCAAAAAAATGTTTCCCTTGCCGGGGAACTTCCCTATCACGAAGTGCTTGCCCTGATGCAAAGAACAAAGATATTACTGCACCCATCTTCTTTCGAAGGCTTCTCCGGCGTTTGCCTGGAGGCCTTGTATGCAGGGGCTCACGTTATTAGTTTTTGCAGCGCCATGAATGACAACATAGATCATTGGCATATTGTAAACAGCAAAGAAGAAATGATAGAAAAGGCGCTCGGTATTTTGCAAGATCCCGATACATCATTTACAAGTATAAATCCTTTCTCTATGGATGATACAGTAAAAAAAGTAATGAAATTATTTACGCCTTAACCGGTAAAGCATCAATTTGAAAAGCTGTCAGGTTGAGGCTATCATAAAAAAATTTAAGCTCTTTGCAAATGACAATAAGAAAACTTTTTTCTCAGCTTCGCTGTAAAAAAAGGCTTGCCACAAAGGCTCGAAGGCACGAAGTAGAAAAATGCTTCGCATTTTCCTTTGTGTCTTTGAGTCTTAGTGGCTAAATTCAATTTTTGTAAAAAATTGTTTATCAACCTTTTTAAAAACTTGTCATTAGCAGCCTGTCGAAACCGGTTATAATGAGTTGATGACGGTATCTATTTTTTTTGCAATGGCTTCAAAAGAAAGTTCTGCATTAAATTGCTGCAAAGTTTTATTTTTTTCTTTTTCAATGTCCAATTCAACCGTTTGCAATAAAATTCCTAAAAGCTCATTTTCATTGCCCGGTTCATAAAGCAAGCCGCATTTGCCGGGGCCGGTCATTTTACGAAAGGATGGAACATTGGTCAGCAACGGTATGCAGCCGCAGGACATGGCTTCACAAACTGCCACACCACTGCCCTCATAATGTGAAGCTGAAATGATGAAACCGGCACTACTATACCAATACTGCATTTCTTGGTGACGAACTTTACCAATCAGTTGAACTGCTTTTTTAAGATGATTGTGTTTTTCGCAAATAGATATTATTTCATGTTTCAGTTCTTCTGTTTGATATATCATATACAGTTTTGCTGAAGGCTGAAATTCGATAAACTGCAGGAATGCTTTTACAATCGTTAATGGATCTTTATTGGCATCCAATCTTCCAACCCACAAAAAAACCGGGGTTCCGTTGGCACCGGTAGCTGCAAGGGCTTTTTCTTTATCCATAACAGAAAAAAAAGAGGAAGCTTCCATCACCTCGGTTATTTTGTTTTCATTGGATATAATTCCACACTGCACCCACGCTGTACCCATTTCTTTTGATGTAAAAAAATAATTGTGAATAAACCGGTCGGCCTGTTGTTGTAAAAATTTTCTGATCCCTGTAAATGGTTTTTCTGCATGATTGATAACAACGATTTTTATTCGCTTGCCTAATTTCATTCTCAATTGTATTACCTGAAGTGGAAAAATAAAGCCGTTCACAAAAACAATATCCGGCTGCAATTTTTTTATGTAAGCATGTAACTGGCGGGGAAAATAAAGTTTAGGTTTTTTAAAATTCAGGAAATGATATTTTACTCCTTTGCGTTCCAGCAAACCGCTGTAATTTATCTGCTCAATACTTTCTACTTCATGTTGCTTAGCCAGTTCTTCCAAAATGCCTGTATAAAAGCTGATCCGCTCCAGCCATGCTTCCGGATTATTGAATTCAGGCGTATTCACATAGCTGGCATTGACTATTCTCATATACAAATTAACGGCACTTTGAGTGAGCGTAAAAATATATAATTGTGTTGACACTGAACTTCTGTTCATGTAATCGGGTTCATCCCAAATTTTCGCAGCCTGCAATTCGGTTATTTTACCACATAGGACATAGATCACATAGGGTTCACATAGAATAACTATGTGTGTATTTCTATGTTACTATCTTTCTATGTGGCTCTAATCCATGTGAAAATTGGGGATGCACCCATGTAATCCTACAGGCGGGTTGCTGCCTGCCTGTTAAAGATGCTGCAGTGCTATTTAACTGAATAAAGAAATGGCAGGCAACTATTTATTGCGTTAACCCGATTTAATTACAGGATATTTAAGTTAGCTTTATTACCGTATGAACAAGGTTTTATTATTCAATCCCCGTGCTGCTGAATCAAAAGCGAGGGTACCCAATTCAATCCTCTCTATTGCTGCGTCAATAGAGGGAAAATATGATTATGCCATCGTGGATGGTAATCTCGAAAAAGACCCCTTAAAAATTATATTAAATTATCTCGACACCGGGAATTATCATGTGTTTGCCTGCACAGTTATGCCGGGTCCGCAACTGAAGCAAGCTATTCCATTTGCCCGGGAGATCAGAAAAAAATACCCGCATGTAAAAATTGTATGGGGAGGATATTTTGCTTCCAACCACAGCCAGGTATCTATAAACTCGGGGTATATTGATTATATTATTTACGGCCCCGGCGATGTAGCTTTTCCGATGCTGATGGATGCAATTGAAAATAATGCTGAGCTTCACCACATTCCAAATTTAATTTTCATAGAAAATAACGCCATCGTTAAAACAAAAAAAGATGAGCTCTACGACCAGGATGCTTTACCCCCGCTGCCCTATGAAAAATTAAATTCGTTTTACCCGATGAAAAACTACATCGGTAAATCGGTGCTTGGCACAAAAACATTTGCTTATCACAGCAGCGTGGGCTGCCCGTTCAAATGCGCCTTTTGCGGGGTTGTGCCTATTTACAATGCACGATGGAAAGGACGATCTGCAAAAAAAATTTATGACGATATTATAGAAGTAAAAGAAAAATACGGCATCAATGCTGTGGAATTTTACGACAGTAATTTTTTTGTGTCTGAAGAAAGGGTTGTGGAATTTTCGAAGCTGATAAAAAATGAAAATCTTGTTTGGTGGGGCGAAGGAAGAATTGATACGATTGATAAATATAAAGATGAAAGTTTATCGCTCATGCGGCAGGCAGGATGCAAGATGATATTTCATGGAGCTGAAAGTGGTAATGATGAGATGTTAAAGAAAATGGATAAGGGCGGTACACAAACGGGCGAACAAATAAAACGCTTTGCTGCCCGTATGGCAAAGTTTGACATCATCCCCGAGTATTCATTTGTTGTTGGTACACCGGCAGCTACAGAGGAAGAAGTAAACAAACAAATTGATTTTGATATTCAGTTTATCCGTGAGATAAAAGAGATAAACCCAAAGACCGAGATCATTATTTATGTATACAGTCCTGTGCCTACCGAAGGTTCGCAATTATCAAAAGATGTGATCAAAGCCGGTTTTCATTTTCCGCAAACGCTGGATGAATGGACAACACCGCAATGGGAAAGTTTTGATTTACACCGAAACCCGCTTACCCCATGGCTGAAACCATACATGGTTGACAAAATAAAAAATTTTGAAACAGTACTGAACGGCCATTTCCCGACTGTAACTGATACCAAATTGACTCCTCCACGGGTAAAATTATTAAAGATGCTTTCTTCAATCCGATACAAAAAGAACTGGAACCGGTTTCCTTATGAAATTAAAATAATACAAAGGCTTTTTAAATATCGTCAGCCCGAAACTGAAGGATTTTAAACTCCCCTCTCCTTTGAAGAGAGCTTGTCCCGATTTATCGGGAGGTTAGGGGGTGAGGTCTTAAAAAAATAATTTTGAATACCATACTCAAACATATCGTTGCAAACACCTATAAACCTTTATTGGTAAAATATCTTTCCAGGACAAGGGTATACCGGTATAAAGATATCCGGCTGGATATTCCGCCACAGGTATTTCATCCGGGCTTTTTTTTCAGCACAAAATTGCTTTTACAATACATTAATAAGTTGCCTTTGCATGGGAAGAATTTTTTAGAACTTGGTTGTGGCAGCGGTCTCATTTCCATAGCAGCAGCAAAGAAAGGCGCAAGTGTTACAGCAACAGATATTAACCATATTGCTGTAGAATCTCTTTTAAAAAACAGCAGGCAAAATAAAGTGAAGATGGAAATTCTACAGTCAGATCTTTTTAATAATATTCCCAAACAGCAGTTTGATATTATTGCTATAAATCCGCCTTATTATAAAAAAAAGCCGGCAACAGCACAGGACTATGCCTGGTACTGCGGAGAAAACGGAGAATATTTTTCAGCATTGTTTGATACAATAGGCAATTACATACATGAGCATACTGAAATACTGATGGTTCTTTTTGAAGATTGCGATATGGAAATGATACATGGCTTTGCTGCAAAAAACGGTTTTACCCTTAACTGTGTGTTCAGTAAAAAAAATGTACTGGAGAAAAATTCAATTTTTAAAATTGAAAAAATACTACTACACTCATAACACCTGAGCTACGTAGTACAAAGTAAAATGAATACCTACGCCACCGATATTGCTGTTGAGAATTTTGAAAAGATATATACCCGGCTGCGGCAAAAAGAAGGGCGCATATATCCGGATGAAGAAGTTGCAAATCTGCCATCAATAAATAATAACCACCAGCATTACAAAGAATGGGTCATACGTAAACATTCGTGCAAAGCATTGGTTAATTACATAAAGCAGAAAGGTACTTTTTTAAACATACTGGAAGTGGGCTGCGGTAATGGTTGGCTGGCCGCACAACTGGCAACAGCTTTTGATGCCGAAGTAACCGGGCTGGATATTAACAGCAGAGAACTGGAACAGGCCAAAAGGGTATTTAACAACATACCAAACCTGAATTTTATACAAGGCAATTTGCAAACTGATTATTTGAAAGACAGAAAATTTGATCTCATCATTTTTGCTGCATCTATTCAATACTTTTCATCGCTGAAACAGATCATTGCAATTGCAGTTGAACATTTGACTTTGCTGGGCGAGATACATATCATGGATTCGCCTTTTTACCAGCAGCACGAAATGGAAGCCGCCCGGCAAAGAACTAAAACTTATTACAGTGCTGTTGGTTTTGCTGAGATGTCCGATTATTACCATCATCATACCATTAACGAACTGGATAGTTTTCAATATAAAATTTTACACCATCCTTATTCCTGGAAAACCAAACTGTTCATTAAAAAAAATCCTTTTTACCGGATCATGATAAAAAACCGCTACCGTTAACTTGCTTATGCAATCACCATATCGTACCTACAAAAGATGGCACAGTTTGCAAACGCATACAATAAGTGCATTGCCCATTGCCATACTGATGCCGCACAGCGCCTGCAACTGCCGCTGTGTAATGTGCGATATCTGGAAAGACAATCAAAATCTTAAACAATTAACAGCAGATGATATACAGGAGTTGATGGGTACTTTAAAAAACCTGGGAACACAACGGGTGCTCATGTCGGGTGGCGAAGCGTTGCTCAACCCAAATTTTTTCAGGCTTTGCGAAATACTGAAAAAAGAAAATATTAAGATCAGTTTATTATCAACCGGGCTTACCCTTAAAAAAAATGCAGAGGCACTGGTTAAATGGGTTGATGATATTATTGTATCACTTGATGGTGATGAAGAAACACACGACCTCATCCGCAATATACCCGGCGCTTTTAAAAAAATGGCCGAAGGTATCGCTGCTATAAAAATGCTGAAGCCCGGTTTTAAAATTACCTGCAGAACAGTGATACACCGCCTAAATTATGCCATCTGGCCAAAAATAATTGACAGTGCCAAACAGCTTGGCATTGACCAAATAAGTTTTTTACCAGCCGATACAAGCAGTCATGCTTTTAACCGCCAACAGGCATGGGACGAACCACGGCAGCATGAAATTCTTTTAGCCGAAAACGAACTGAACGGTTTAAAATCAATAACCGGTAATTTGTTTATTAGTTTTAAAAATGAATTTGCAAATAAGTTCATTGCCGAGAGCAGGGAAAAGATACAGAACATTTATTTTTATTATGCAGCTTTTTATGGCCGTAACGATTTTCCTTATAAAAAATGCAATGCGCCCTGGGTATCTACGGTAATTGAAGCAGATGGAACAGTAAGGCCCTGTTTTTTTCATGAGCCTTATGGCAATGTAAAAAACGAATCATTAGATAAAATTATAAACAGCAAAGCAGCCATTGATTTCAGGAAAAATTTAGATATTGCTAAAAATGAGACTTGTGTGAAGTGTGTGTGTTATCTTAATCTGAAGCCCGGAGTAATATTATAACAACTAAATAAATGTAACTTTAAATTGAATATAGCTGCTGAGAAAATCATGAATAAATATTTATTATGCTCCCTGTTTTTTATAATGTGCTTATTTGTTTCCTGCACTAAGTCCTCAAGTAATGTAATAATGAACAATACGGCGCCGGGCAAAATATTTACTCAAGTAACACTTTTTGGTGGTCCGGGAAATTGGGGAGGTGGTATTTGTAGTTGGGGGTTTATTATGATCCGGCAAGATACTTCCATAACTTACCATTCTGTAACTATACCCACCAATGTTAATATTAATAATACGCCTGTTTTGGTAAACATACTATTTCATGATACCGTGCAAATAAGTTCTTGTTGGCATGAAATTGTTGTTGATAGTATTAAGTTCTAAATGATTTCATAAATGAATGGAATTTTGCCCTGATACATGACTTCACGAGCCCATGTTCTTAATTAAAAAGCTCAATAAAGTATATTGCACAAGAAATCGACGCCACCGAAGCCAAATAGATAATTGAAGTTGGGTACCCGCCTTCACAAATGTTTCGGTAGATAGGTAAAAATTACAACACAGTCCGGCTCTACACCTTCACTGCCACGCTATGCACAGCAGCCGCCATTTCTTTTATAAGATTGGGATCTTTTTCAATGGCATTGCCAACAACAATTACATCGGCGCCGGCCTTGCAGTTGAGGTAGGCTTTTTCGGGTTCGGTAATTCCGCCGCCTATTATTAAGGGTACTTCTATTACATTGGCCACCTGCCTTATCATGTCTTCGCTGATGGCACGCTTGGCGCCGCTGCCGGCATCCATATAAATCAGTTTCATGCCCAGCATTTCGCCGGCCATGGCCGTACACATGGCAATTTCGTTTTTATCGGCCGGTAAGGGCGTTGCATTGGAGATGTACGAAACCGTTGTGGGGGCACCGCCATCTACCACCATATAACCGGTAGATAAAATTTCGAGTCCGCTTTGTTTTACCATTGGTGCAGATATTACATGCTGGCCAATGAGCATATCGGCATTACGGCCACTGATGAGCGACAGGTACAACAAAGCATCGGCATATTTACTTACCTGGTTGGGACTGCCCGGAAAAAGTATTACCGGGATATTGCAGTTCTTTTTTATTAACTGCACACATTCATCTAAATAATTGGAGATAACAAGGCTGCCGCCGGCTAAAAAATAATCAACTTTGGCATCAACAGCAAGTGCAACCAACTGCTCAAGGTTACTGTTGTTTACCTTGTCGGGATCAACCAATACGGCAAATGATTTTTTATGTTGCTGCTTACGCTCCGTTAATGAATGGTAAATACCTTTGGTCATCTCCTGTCGGTTGGTGTTATGCAAAAATGTATAAAAAAATGTTCATACCGAAATATAAGACCCGGTTAAAACGTATATAGCTGCAAATTCGTACTTTTCTGCTTAAATTTGACAGGATGCTGAATATTAGTGAAGAGATAAGGTTTAAAACCGCCCGAAGTGGCGGCAAAGGTGGCCAGAACGTGAACAAAGTAGAAACCATGGTGGAGGGCTACTGGCATATAGAAAGCTCGGCATTGGTTACAGATGAAGAGAAGAAATTGCTGCAGGAAAAACTGATTAAGAAAATAAATTCTGAAGGGTTTTTACTGGTAAAAAGTCAGACTGAAAGATCGCAGTTGGGCAATAAGCAGCAGGTTATTAAAAAAATGGGTCTGTTGGTTGCCAGGGCACTTGTAAAACGTAAGGCCCGTAAAGCAACCAAACCATCAAAGGCTTCAAAGGAAAAAAGGCTGGAGACTAAAAAAATTGCCGGCGAAATTAAAAGTAACCGCAAAAAAATAGTTTTATAAATGAACTGATTTCAGCCTGATACTTTATACACAAATAGCCATACAATAAACACCTGTATCATTCCAAAGTTGTTTTCTCCCATTAACTGAAAAGTAAAACCACAATTCTGTATTTAAAAATTATAAAGGTAAATTTGAACCTAAATTAAAATTATAGTTGAGCGGCATTAAAAAATTAGCAGGACAAACACTATGGTATGGTGTGCCAACCATTGCCAGCCGCTTTCTGGGTTATTTAATGAATATGGCATTGCCTTTCTTTGTTGCCATGCCCGAAAAAACTGCCGACCTGGTGCAGGTGTACACCATCATCCCGTTTTTAAATGTATTGTATGCCTATGGTTTAGAAACGGCTTATTTCCGTTTTTCTCAAACCCACGATAAACAAAAACTGTACAATACACTTTCGCTTTCGCTTTTATTCAGCAGTATATTTTTTACGGTTATTTTATTGCTTTGTAAAGATTCAGTGATCAATGCTGCAGATCTTGATCAACATCCTGATTATGTGCTGTGGATGATTGCCATCATTGCTGTTGATAATTTAAATACTTTACCTTTTGCCAAGCTGCGGCAGGAGAACCGTCCAAAACGATATGCATTTGCAAGGGTTGCCGGCATTGTAATAAATGTTATGGTGGTTATTTTTTTCCTGGGCATTGTTCCAAAAATTTTAGAATCAAATCCTGATAATTTTTTAGGGCAGATATATAATAAAGATTTTGGCTTAGGTTATTATTTATTCGGCAACCTTTGTGGCAGTTTATTTACTTTATTGGTGCTCTCCAAAGAAATTAAACAAATAAAGATCCGTTTTGATTTTAAACTGTGGAAAGAAGTGATGCGCTACAGTGCACCACTGATTATTGTTGGCCTGGGCGGCATGATAAATGATGTGCTGAGCCGTTTGATTTACCGCCACGTGGTTGACCTGCCGCAAAACCAGGCCGATCATGAGCTGGGTATTTTTGCCAATATTTTCCGCATAGCTTTACTCATCACTATTATGATACAGGCATTCCGTATGGCAGCCGAACCTTTCTTCTTTAATAAAAGCCAGGATGAGGATGCACAAAAAAGCTATGCCCGGGTGATGAAATTTTTTGTAATAGCCTGTTGCTTTATGTTTTTATTTATCGGTTTATTTTTAGATGCTTTCCGCTGGATATTTATAACATTTGCAAACCCGGGCTGGGCCGAGGGTATGGAAGTTGTTCCTTTACTTGCGCTGGGCAATATTTTCCTGGGCATTTATTATAACCTGAGTGTTTGGTATAAACTTACCAATAAAAATATGTTTGGCGCTTTAATAACGATTGGCGGAGCTGCAATTACAATTGTTTTAAACATTGTCCTTATTCCAAAGCTGCATTACACCGGGGCAGCCCTGGCAACATTTTGCTGTTATTTTTTTATGATGCTGTGCAGTTACCTACTGGGACAAAAATTTTATCCCGTACCCTACGCTGTAAAAAAACTGGTTGCTTATTTAACATTATCAGTTCTTATTTACTTTCTTCATTTTGGTTTGATAAAATTAGGCGGAGGATCATTACTCTTTTCTTTAGGCACCGGCCTGGTACTGTTTATTTTATTTACGTGGTTTGTTACAAAAATTGAAGCCAAAGAGTTGGCCAAACTTCCAGTTGTGGGAAAATATTTTAACCGTTAATATTTTTTGTACAGATCGTAAATGATCTTTTTATCCGCATCGGTAAGCACTGCTGCAGAATCCTGCTGCACAAAATGCAGTTTAAAAGCTTTAATGGCAGCAACAGAATCTTTGGTATTGTAACCAATGATGCGTAAACCCTGCAGGGCATTAAAATTTTCGGGTTGTTTTATTTTGGATGTATCGTACCAGTACCCAAAACCATTAGCCGCAAGTTGTTGCCAGGGAAAAAACCGGTTGGGGTCCACTTTACGGCCGGGGGCAATATCGGCGTGACCTATAAAATTGGCAGTGGGTATGTTGTAATTTTTTTTAAGCGCCTGTAAAACGATCAGCAGGTTATTTATCTGTGCTTCGGTAAAAGGTTCAAAGCCATTATTATCCAGTTCAATACCAATGGAGACAGAATTGATATCCGTAACATTTCCCCACTTGCCTGCCCCCGCATGCCAGCCCCTCAGGTAATCGCTTAACATGTGCTGTACAGTTCCGTCTTTACAAATTACATAATGTGCACTCACTTCTGTACGTGGCAATGTAAACTTAGTGAGTGTTTGCTCACAACTGTTTTGTGCGGTGTGGTGTATAATTACAAAATTGGGTTTACGCATGCTGAAATTGGTGGTGCCCACCCAGTTTGCTGCCGCATGGGTACTGTCGATATCTGCCGGTTGTTTTTTTATTTCGTTGGCAAAGGTTTTCGCCTGTTTTTTATAGGCTTTGTTGCTGGCAGCGTATTTGCCGCTGCTGCAACTGTTGCTGATAACGATGATGAAAAATGCTGCAAATATTTTATACCTCATACTTGAATTTAAAAAAGGAAAGATAGTCTAAAACAAATTATCTGTGTACCTGCATAAGAAAGAGCTGTCTTACACGGCAGCCCTTCTTTTTTATTATATTCATTTCCTCCATTTTGCATATTTGCATATTATCCTTACAAAGTTGCCATATCAATCACAAACCTGTACCGTACATCACCTTTCAACATTCTTTCGTAAGCCTCATTAATATCATTCATTGCTATTACTTCCACATCGCTTACAATATTATGTTCGGCGCAGTAATCCAGCATTTCCTGCGTTTCGGGCAACCCGCCAATTAATGAACCAGCCAAACTTCTTCTTTGAAAAATAAGATTAAAAGGAGCTACCGGATCGGCAGGCGGTGGCACACCCACGCAAACCATGGTGCCGTTAGTAGCCAGCATACCCAGGTAAAAATTATAATCATGAACCGCAGAAACGGTATCTAAAATAAAATCAAAATAATTGGCTACTGATTTTGCCTGTGCATCATCAGTGGTTAATATAAATTTATGTGCGCCCAATCTTTTTGCATCAGTTTCTTTTGAAGGCGTATGACTCAACATCGTAACCTCTGCACCCATGGATACAGCCAGCTTTACGCCCATATGGCCCAGGCCACCTAAACCTAAAATGCCCACTTTATGTCCTTTACCAATTTTCCAGTGGCGCAATGGTGAGTAGGTAGTAATGCCTGCACAAAGCAAAGGGGCAATGGCTTCCAACGGTTGTTTATCAGAAATATGTAAAACAAAATCTTCATGGGCAAGTATCTGTTTACTATAGCCACCATAAGTTATACCGCTTCCGTCTTTCTCCATTCCATTATAAGAAAAAACACCGCCATTGCTGCAATGTTGTTCCAATCCTTCTTTACAATTATCACATTCCCGGCAACTGTCAACCAGGCAACCGATACCTGCCAGGTCTCCAACTTTGAATTTTTTTACATGTTCGCCAACTGCTGTTACAACTCCAACAATTTCATGACCCGGCACAACTGGGTATACCGTCATGCCCCAATCGTTACGGGCAAAATGAAGATCGCTGTGGCAAACGCCGCAATACTTGATTTCAATTTGTACATCGTGTGGTTTGGGATCCCTCCTGTTAATTGTCCAGGGAGCAAGCGGAGTGGTTGCATCCTGTGCTGCATAAGATTTTGTAGATGACATTTGATTATTGTTTTGGTGGTGAGTGCCAAATATACTTATTATACATAGTTTTCATTACCCTTTTTTAAAACCCAATTTCTCCATCAATATCTATACCTTGCCAAAACATTTTATCAACATGAAAAAATATTTACTCACCGTTGTACTTGCCCTTTGCGCCTTCACGCTCTATGCTCAGCAAAAACCTGCTTACATACTCTACAATGCCCAGGGCAAAAAAGTATCTTATAAAAAAATGATTAAGCAACTGGCTAAAAAAGATATTGTGTTGTTTGGCGAGTTTCATAACAATGCTATTGCACACTGGCTGGAGTTGGCCGTAGCAAAGGATTTAAGCGAATACCGGAATTTGATTTTTGGTGCCGAAATGTTTGAGGCAGATAACCAGCAGGCCTTAAATAATTATTTGTCGGGAAAGATCAGCGCCAAAGGCTTAGACTCCACAGCAAGGTTATGGAGCAATTATAAAACCGATTATGCACCTATTGTAAATTTTGCCAAAGAAAAAAAAGCTGCATTTATTGCCACCAATATTCCACGCCGGTATGCTTCATTGGTTTCGAAAAAAGGGTTTGAAGCCCTGGATACTTTATCTGCTTTGGAAAAAACATGGATGGCACCTTTGCCCATGGACTATGATGCCCAACTGCCTGGATATGTAAAAATGCTTGAAATGATGGGCGGACATGGCGGGCCCAATATGCCCAAAGCACAGGCAAGTAAAGATGCCACGATGGCTTATTTTATTCTTCAGAATTTTAAACAGGGGCATTTATTCATACACTACAACGGGGCATTTCATTCGGAGAATTATGATGGTATTAACTGGTATTTAAAAAGAAAACAGCCTGATTTAAAATACGCAACCATTACAACCGTATCGCAAAAAAACATAAAAGAACTGCTTGCCGAAAATAAGGGCAAGGCAGATTATATTATTTGTGTAGATGAGGATATGACCAATACTTATTAAACTCCTGCTCTTGTTTGTTAATCCTTTTATAAAATTGGGTTTCTGTTTTTTGTATACACAATAAATAAAGCAGATTGCCGTAAAGTAAAGCAACCAGCCGGCAAATGAAATTTTTTTTCTCTTTTTTTTTAATCCTTTTTACAGCAACCCTGTTTGCTCAAACCCAAAATGTAAACAGGTTTTCTGTTTCGCCATTGGCATCGTACAATAATCTGTGGAATGATGTTAAATACAGCAAATGCAATACAGCAGCCCATGTTGCATATATGAGCAATGCCGAAAAGGAAGTGATCTATATCCTTAATCTTATCCGGGCCTATCCTGCACTTTTTACCAAAACCGTACTCTTAAAATACCCTTCCGTGTCGGGAAACGGATACCTGGCGGAAGATTCTTTCTATTTTATATCGCTGGTTAACAGCTTAAATAAACTGAAACCACTTGATATACTTTACCCTGATAGAGATTGTTTTGAAAGTGCACAATGCCATGCATCATCCTCGGGTATTATGGGTTATGCAGGCCACAAGCGGGTTAATGCCGATTGTGAAAAGAAAAAAAACTATAACGGCGAATGCTGTGATTATGGTAATGACGATCCGCTGGAGATCATATTATCTCTGTTGATTGATGAGGGTGTTCCTTCATTGGGCCACCGCAATGTTTTTTTATCATCCTACACTAAGATCGGGGTATCCATCCAGCCTCATAAAAAATACGGTACCAATGCCGTTTTTGATTTTGCTTATCAATAACTGATTTTGCTGCAGTTTTAAACAGGAATGTTATACCCGTCTAAAAAACAAATCTTACCAATACAAATAATATCGATATTGAGGGACCTGTATTAAGTCTACATCCTGAAATCTTACAATAGAATGTTTGCCTGTACGACTGTCACCGGGGAGGGTGCTATTAATTGAAAAAGTTTTTCATATACCTTTGCCCTATCCAAAAAATAAAAAATATACTCATGAGAATTCTATTTTCAATCTTAACCCTTTTATTTGTTACTGCTCCAACATTTGCACAAGATGGAGAATCGTTTGATGAATTGATTAAAAAATCACGCAAGGCCAGAACAACCAGTATTATATTTGTTGCTACCGGCCCTGTAATTGCTGCCGGAGGTATTGGTACTTTAATTTATGGCCTTGTTGGCAAAGATGGTGGTATAATCAGTGGTCCTTATGTACAGGATGATAAAAGCTATAATACTGAAATCATTGTAGGTACAGCAGGAGCCCTGGTTGGAATAGGGCTTGCATTAACCAGTATACATTTTTCAAAAAAAGCAAACGATTTTAAACGTGAAGCCAGGAAGGCAAAATTAAAAACATCAACAGAAGGTATTTTTATTCCGGGGTTACAAAACGGATTTGCAAATAACCGAAGCAGGCAATTTAAACTTTCACTGATTATTCCAATCGGAAATTAATAAATTAAAAAAGCCGGAACAATCGTTCCGGTTTTTTTTGGATATAAAAGTCAGATTTCTCAATCACATATTTCTCCTGTACTGCCCTCCTACTGCATACAGCGCATTGGTAATTTGACCCAGCGAACAATACTTTACCGTTTCCATCAACTCTGCAAAAAGGTTTTCATTATTAATGGCTGCCTGTTGTAAACGTTTCAGAATTTCGGTAGTTTTAGCTTCATGGCGTTTATGAAATGCCTGCAGCGTTGTTATTTGAAACTCTTTTTCTGCAGTAGTAGAACGGATCACTTCGGTTGGCAAGATGGTAGGGCTTCCTTTTTTATTTAAGAAAGTATTTACACCAACAATGGGATATTCACCGGTATGTTTTAAGGTTTCATAGTATAAACTTTCTTCCTGAATTTTATTACGCTGGTACATGCGTTCCATAGCGCCTAAAACGCCGCCTCGTTCAGTTAAGCGGTGAAATTCAGTCATCACAGCTTCTTCCACAATATCTGTT
>JANOVD010000140.1:0-5103 GCA_031417255.1 Chitinophagaceae bacterium | reverse complement strand
CCGTTACGAACTACAGCCATTACAATGGGTACCATAAATACAATTGCCATAATGGTTATTGCAAATCCCAATGGGTGTACAGGTATGTAAACCCATCCTGCTTTTTTAAACCAGATCTGTTTCATTGTTGTTGATTTAATTGTTATAAATTATTTACAATTTTCGCCAACCAGGTACGCAAATAAAGATGCCAGCACCAATACCGAAACAGCGGCAATAAACATATTTACCCAATGTTTGCGGATGCTGAAGTTTATATGCATCTGCTCTTTTTCATTTTGCCATTTAATTTTTACAATCGAGAAAAAATTAAGCAGAAAAGCCAGTATTGGGCCAAACAATATCAACAGGTTGATGTTCCAGCCCATGCGTTTATTGGCGGGGTTTTCAAAAATGGCATCAATGGGTTTCCACAAAGCATCAACACCCATTTCATAATTTAGTATTGCTGCCGTAAAAAAATACAATGCTGGAAACACCAGTAATGCTCCGGCAATTAGTGCAAACCGGTGATTTAAAATTTTCATGTTTTTAAGTTTTAACTGTCTTTAATATATTTTTAAAAAATAATAATGTTATTGTATTTGGTGCTTTAGATCTTCTGTTTTTTGATCCAGAATTTCAAACCATTTCCAGTTCCAGATCGGAAAACATTTTTTCCCTCTTCTATACGCCTTTTTAAAGCCTGTCCAGTATTCGGGCATGGTAAAAAATCCATACAATACAGTAGCTGCTACCGGAAAAGATACATGCCCGTTGCCCAGCATAAAACATTGCAAACACACTTCGCCTTCCTCAGTAGTATCGTACTGTAACAGGATATGTTTTATATCGTGCCTGGCATAATATGGTAACAACTGCAATTCTTTACGATGAAGAAAATTTACCAGGTCAAACCCCAGTGTGTTTGCCGGAAACTGTTGTAAAGCTTCTGCGGTATAAGGGAAATGTTCCGGCTTTCTTATCTTCTTTAAAAGAGGCAGCGCAAGCCGGTGTGTTAAAAACACCAGCAACGCCGACCTCATTTTTTTTATTTGCTGATAGATATTCATACAGCATTTGTTTTTCTGTCCATTCCATACCAGTCAATTTTACGGCTCAGGTACATGGCTATTGCCAGCAACACAAACAAACCTATGCTTCCAAACAGCAAGGCATTATCCACCATTTGTATCAACACATAAATAAAGAGATACAATACAGAAAGGAGCAATCCAAAAGTGAAAACTGTTTTTGCTTTTTTAAAAATACTTTGTGTATACCAGCTAAGCAACAGCACAGTTGCAGCGGCAGCAATAAAATAGGCAACCGAAAATTGCAGGTATTCTGAAATGGAAAGCAGCAATGTATAAAACATCACCAATGCCATACCAATAAGAATGTATTGCAACGGATGTACCGGCCGCCGCTGAAAAATTTCGGTAAAGAAATATGCAAAAAATGTAAGTGCAATAATGAGAATAGCATATTTCAACGAACGCATAGTTTGTGCATAAGCATCAAACGGAGAAAGCAGTATAACACCAAAGCCACTTTCTCTTACGCCCATTGTTGTAATGCTGTTGCTGGTAAATGTTTTAGGAAAATCCCTGTTAAACTGCGATACAGACCAGTTTGCTTCAAATCCTTTTTTTGATATCCGCTCTGTATCCGGTAAGTATTTTCCATCAAATGCCGGGCTGGCCCAGGTAGAGGAAAGCTGCATTGTTGTATTGCTGCCAAGCGGCATACAATACAATTTTTCGGAACCCTGTAATACAAGTTCAACAGAAAAGCTGCTCTCTTTTTCTGCAAAGGAAGAATCAAGTGGCAGGAGTACAGAAATTCCCTGTTGTACAAAACTGTTTTCGGTAAGGCCCGGTTGCATGGTTACAGGCTGTTCATTCCATTTAATGGTTTGCTGTTTGATGCCTTTAAGATCAGTAATGCCAAGGCAAAATTTTGCTTCGTTCCATTTTACAGATGCCGGGTTTATACCAAGCGATGCGATACTGTTGTTGTAAAACTTACCTTTAAGCACAAGAGGCCGGGCAGTAAATACAGGTACTTTATAAATACTGCGGTATCGTATTTCCGGTTCAATAATACCGTTAATGTTCAGTTGCTCGGGTAACAGATAAATGTATTTTTTTTCAAGGGAGCCGTTGCTGCCTGTTTCGGTATATGGTATGGTTAAAAACGGGCCTGTAATTGTTTGTGCCGAAGACCATTTATTACTTATCTCTCTGGTTACTTCCTGTTTTCGTTCTTTACGTTCATTTACCAGGTACATAATGATAAACGTAGGAATAAGCAGTGCCAGCACTAAAAATGCAATAAAAAAAGACTTGAGTATTAATTTGTTTTTTTGCCAGAAACTAAGTTGAGGTTGGGTGTTCATGTTTTTTATTTTTGTATTTAAAAAGTACTTTGTAATTCAAAGTAAATGTATAAAAAAATTTATTTAATACTTCCTATCATTTTTTCCAATGCTGTTAAATGTGTCTTAAAAGCTTTTTCTCCTGCCCTGGTAACTGCATAAGTTGTGTTTGTTTTTTTTCCAATAAAGCCCTTGTGTATTTTAACAAAGTCGTTTTCTTCCAGTGTTTTTAAATGGCTGGCAAGATTGCCGTCGGTAATATTCAGCAGTTCTTTCAGCTCATTAAAATTTATTGCCGTATTCACCATAAGGGCGCTCATAATACCCAGGCGTATGCGGCTGTCAAATATTTTATTCAGGTTTTCTATCATTCCTTGCTTATTGTCAATTGCCAATTGTGCATTTATTTTCTTTCATACCGGTACCACATTACAATGCCATAAATTATATGAAGTACACCAAAGCCCATTGCCCAAAAATAAAGGCCATAACCCACAAACCAGCAGTTGATAATGCCAAGCAATAACTGGCAATAACCCAGGTATCTTACTTCTCCAAGGGTATATTTGCTTGCATTTACTAAAGCGAGTCCGTAAAAGATCAAACAACCCGGAGCTATTAATCCATAATTGCCAAACTGCATTTGTTTAAACAGATAAATGCCACCTGCTGCCATTGGCACAGCAACATTTATTGTTAACCGCTGCGCTGTAGAGCCCCACATCGGTATTTTATTTTTTTTACTGCGCAGATAAGTAAATAAAAATGAAAAGAAAAGTGCTGCACAAAAAGTGAAAACTGCAATTTGAAAAAGGCGGTGCCCCATAAATTCCTGCAGTGTTTCCGATTCTATGGTACGGGTAACAACAGCCCTGTAGCTTGACGGGCCGCCACTTTCAACAATAACATTATTGGCAAACCAGGCACCCGCCAAAGCACAAATACCGGCGGCTATACCACTTAAGCCACTAAGGCTTATAAACCGGCTGCTGCGTTCCATCATCTTTTTGATGTGTTGCAGGTCTTCCAAAGGTTGTTGGGATGTATCCATAAAAAAGCACTTTGAAATACAAAGTAAACTATTGATTTTGAATTATGCAAATTATTTTTTGGGCCCGGCTAAAAATTTTTCATCAGCTGTAGTGGCGTCGCACTCTTTTACAGCATATCTTTATTGAGCAATAACACAATCAGTCTGTATTATTCAAACCAGATTAAAACTCAACATGGCAAAATTTTTTCTATCCCTGCTTTCAATTTTATTCATCAGCAACTGCTTCTCCCAAATACCAATAAATCCCGCAAAAATTGATATCGTTAGGGATTCATTTGGTGTACCGCACATTTTTGCAAAAACAGATGCAGAAGTTGCTTATGGCCTGGCCTGGGCCGAAGCCGAAGATGATTTTAAAAGCATGCAGGAAGTGATCTTGCCTGCAAAAGGCCTCATGGGCAGTGTAATGGGTAAACAAGGCGCAGCAGGCGATTATGCCTTTGCCCTTTTTCGCTGCCGGCAAATAACCGAAGAAAAATGGAATACCCTTACACCGGCTTTCTTAAAATTAATTTATGGTTATGTACAGGGGTTGAATGATTATGCAAAAAAACACCCCGAAGAAATACTGCACAAAAAAATATTCCCGGTTACTGTAAAAGAATACATCTCTTCATCTGTATTTGCATTAACTATTTTTAATGGCGCCGATAAAGCCCTGATGAGAATATTTAACAACAGCCAATGGGAAGCACCAGAGATGAATAAAAAAGGAAGTAACGCTGCCGCAATAAGCTCATTTAAAACTACTACCGGCGAGCCATTTCTGATGATTAATGCACACCAGCCAAATACCGGCCCACAATCATTTTACGAGGCTCATTTATGCAGCGAAGAAGGATTAAATATAATGGGTGGGTTACTAGCCGGCGGCCCCTGCATTTTGCATGGTGTAAATGAATATTTAGGCTGGGCACATACTGTGAATTTTTGCGACCGGTTTGATGAATTTCAACTGGAGATGAACCCCGCAAACCCTTTGCAGTATAAGTTTGACGGGCAGTGGATCGATCTTGAAGTAAAAACCATCAAGCTAAAAATAAAAGGCATCCCCATCAATGTAAAAAGAAATATTTACTGGAGTAAGTATGGCGCCACCATGAAAAATGAACAGGGATTTTTTTCTATGCGGCTTGGCGCCAACATGAAAATTGGTGTGCTGGACCAATGGTACCAGATGAATAAGGCAAAAAATTTTACAGAGTTTTATACAGCATTGAACAGGCAGGAATTAAGCATGTTCAACATTATGTATGCGGATAAATACGACACCGTTTTTTATATAAACAATGCCTTAATGCCCGTAAGAGATGCAACAAATGGTTACAACTGGAAAAGAACAATGCCCGGCAATACCTCTAAAACCTTGTGGACATCATTCAGAACTGCAAAAGAATTACCACAATACATTAATCCCAAAAGTGGATTTTTATTCAACACCAATCATTCATCGTTTTTAGCAACGGCTGCTGCCGATAATTTAAAGCCATCGGCATTTCCCAAAACTGATGGCTGGGAAGAATACCATCTCAACCGCAGTGTACGTTTCCTGGAATTGTTTCCGCAAAATGAAAACCTGAGTTACGAAAAATTTAAGCAGATAAAATTTGATAAGCAACTGCCAACTGTTTTGCAGTATCCATACAAACTGGATTCGATGTTATCTTTAAGTGAAACTGAATATCCTGCC
>JANOVD010000139.1:0-2266 GCA_031417255.1 Chitinophagaceae bacterium | reverse complement strand
TACTTTAAGCATTAGCTCCGAATATATCAAAACATTGCTCAGGCTTTGGAAAGAAAAAATCAATAATACAAACGCCAGCATACTGCTACTGTAGCGCTGTTCCTTATTAACCCAAAGCAGTATGCCCGCTGCTAAAAAAGCCAGTAAAAACGAGATGAATGAAAATATAATGTCTACCTGTTCGATGGGCAAATTTAAAGGAAAAATTCATCGTGCAGGCATATCAATAATTTGGTAATCGATGGACAATTTTGGTGTTACTAAATTTCAAAAATTGCACTTACCTATGTTCAGCAGCATACATAAAACGGGATGATTTAGAAAACCATCCCGCAATTAATTGGCTATCTTATTATGACCGGTTTATTTTTTATAAATTGATTTTCCTTCTTTAATAGTTTCCACCACTTTAATATCCTTAATTTTCACTGGGTCAATCTTTATTGGGTTCTGATCAAGGATAACCAGGTCGGCCAGTTTGCCTTCTTTGATAGAACCTTTACTCCCCTCTTCAAAATATTGATGGGCTGCATTAATTGTAATGCATAATAATGCCTGGTAAGCTGTTACTCTTTCATCAGCACCCAGTAAAACACCACTACGGGTGGTCCTGTTTACCGCTGTCCAAACTACCATCATCTGATCAATGGGTAATACACTAAAGTCTGTATGATTGGTAGCAGGAATGCCCATCTTTAAAGCAGTATTCAGCGGACTGATAAAGGAGGCCTGTTTCATACCACGATTTTTAATATGGGTATCCCCAAAGAAAAATGTATGTTCAGTATACATGGATGGAATGATGTTGTATAGTTTATATTTATCCAACTGGTCCTGCCTCACAAATTGTGAATGAATAACAGTGGTTCTCCTGTCTGCAGCACTGTCATTGCCACTGGCATATTGATGTGCTTTTAAAATCATGTCTATTGCGCCATCTCCATTGCCATGAATAATAAGCTGAATCTTGTTTTCATAAAGCATCTTTACCCAGGCATTCAATGAGTCCTGTGGAAATGTTGGTTCACCTTTCCAGTTTTTTTCACCGGCGGGGCCGCCTGTGAGGTAAGGAGTAGTAAATAATGCTGTTTTTCCCTGGGGCGATCCATCGCAGGTGATTTTCACACCCCCAATTTTTAAATGGTTATTGTACTTGCCAAAATCTGAAAACGGATGATCTTTTAAAACAGCGGGCAAATCAAGGATAAAAGGATAAGGAACTACGTCAATAAACAATGCGTTTTGTTTTGCACCATTTGCAAGAATATCAACATCGGCCTTATGTGTAGCGCCTTCCTGTGCTGTGGTAACGCCTGCTGCAGCATAAATCATTTGTCCGTCTTTCAACTGTTGCAGTTGCTGCTCTGGTGTTGGCTTTGGCAGATTGGAAAATACCGGCAGGAATGCAGTTTCCATAATCAATCCATAAGGTTCGTTGGTGCCGGGTTTGCGTACAATAACTCCGCCGGCGGGAGTAACAGTTTTATTGCTATAACCAAATTTTTTAAGTGCCGCAGAATTCAGCACAGCACCATGCAATGAAATATGTATTACCATAACCGGGTTATCCGGAAAGTCTTTGTCAAGATCATCCCTGTTGAGGGCTTTACCGGCAGGCATTTGGTTTTCATCATAACCATATCCAATAATTAATTCTCCTTTTGGAATATTTTTTGTTGCCTGCAAGTCTTTCAATGAGGCAACAATCCCATTTACATCATTGGCATTGCCAACCGGCGAGGGGGAGCAATTGGCCTGTGAAGCCATGGATAATGCATTAATAAAATGGCTGTGCGGATCAATGAAACCAGGCAACAATGTTTTGCCCTGCAGGTCGTTCATTACCGTACTGTCGCCTTTCATTTTTTCAGCGTCAGCCTTGCTGCCAACAAAAACTATTTTGCCGTCTTTTACTGCAATAGCTTCTGCGTAAACAGCACTATCTGTTTCCATGGTCACAATATCGCCACCAAAATAAATAGCATCGGCTGTGGGGCTGGTTGTTGTACCTGTTACTACTTTATCAGTTGTACCACCGTTACATGCTGATAAGAAAATGATAGCTACTAAAGCTATTTGTTTGATTGTATTTTTCATTTTTTCATTTTTGAAACTTGCTGTTGTTTATTGCAGGTTTTATTTTTTATAGATTGATTTTCCTTCTTTAATAGTTTCCACCACTTTAATATCCCTGATCTTCATGGGATCTGCGCACGCGTCGTGCGCGGTGCGGCTTCGAGCGCAAAGCTGGTCAGCCCGGCAGCGG
>JANOVD010000138.1:0-4970 GCA_031417255.1 Chitinophagaceae bacterium | reverse complement strand
GCGAGAATCGGCTCATTCGCGAGGTAGCGGCGCAGGTCCTCAGCCAAGGCGGTGACCGACGCGTAGCGTTCCTCGGGGCGTTTCTTGAGCGCCTTGGCGACGATCGTGTCGAGATCACCGCGCAGCTCGCGGCGCAGGCGTTCGGGGGTGGTCGCCCGCGCCGCAGCGGCGGTCGTCGGCGTCTCGGGCGGAGCGCTCTTCGGATCGCGGACCGCGTCCGAGGGGCGTGCGGGATCGGTTTCGAGAATCGCCCGGAGCAGGTCGGCCGGCGAGCTGCCGGGGCCTCCGGCCGGATGGTGCCCCGCGAGAAGAAGGTAGAGCAGAGCGCCCAGGGCGTAGACATCGGTCGCCGTGGTGACGCTCTCGCCGAGGATCTGTTCCGGCGCCGCGTAGGCCGGCGTGAAGGCGTGCCGCGCGTCCCGGGTCAGTTGCGTCGGTTCGCTCTCGCCATCTCCTTGGAGGAGCTTGGCGATGCCGAAGTCGAGCAGTTTCACCCGCCCCTCTTTGGACACCATGACGTTGTTCGGCTTCAAGTCGCGGTGGACCACCAGGTTGGCGTGGGCGTGGGCCACGGCGGCGAGCACGTCGAGAAAGAGCCGCAGGCGCGCCGCGATGTCGAGGGTCCGATGGTCGCACCAGCGGTCGATCGGCTCCCCCTCGACGTATTCGAGCACCAAGTAGGGCTGGCCGACTTCGGAGATTCCGGCGTCGATCAGCTGGGCGATGTGGGGGTGTTTCATCCGCGCGAGGATCGTCCCCTCCCGGCGGAAGCGGGCGGCTCCCTCGGCACCCAGATGCGCGGCGGAGAGGAGCTTGACCGCGGCCTTCCCCTCGAAGCGGCCGTCGTTTCGCTGCGCCAGCCAGACGCTGCCCATCCCCCCGGCGCCTAACGGTGCAACCAGTGTGTAGGCGCCGAAGGCCCGTCCCACCAGGTGAGATTCGGCGAGCAGGTCCTGCGCGTCATGCTCCAGGTATCCCTCGTCGCGCACCGCGCGCTCTTCGCCGAGCAGTGCCGCGAGGTCTGCGGCGAGCCCGGGATCGGTCCCGGCCAGGTCGTCGAGGTAGCGCTGCCGATCCTCCCCGGCGAGATCGAGCACGCGATCGAGATAGGGGCTCACCAGCCGCCAGCGTTCGCTGTTCAATCGAGGACGCCTTCGCGCAGCGCGTGGCGAAGATAGATTCTCGCCTTGTCCCACTGCCGCTGCACCGTCCGTTCGCTCACCCCGCGGAGGTCTGCGATCTCGATGAAGGTGAAGCCGCAGAAGAACTTGAGGTCGACCACGTGGGCGATCTCCGGCTCCACCGAGGCGAGCTCGTCGAGCGCAGCCCCAAGCCGCTCGATTTCTTCGGCATCGCCCGGCGGCCCTCCGTCGCCCACGTCCTTGTCGTCGAGCGAGGTGATTTCGAAGCCGCCGCCCCGTTTGCGCGCCTGACGGCTGCGGAGTCCGTCGATGATCAGGCCGCGCATGACCCGCGCCGCATAGGTGAAGAACCGGGCGCGGTCGGGGAAGGCGACCCCTTCGCGTTGAGCCATGTCGAGGTAGGCCTCGTGCAGCAGGCTGGTCACGCCAAGAGCGGCGCCCGGGCCGGAGCGCGCGAGCTCGCGGCGCGCGAGGCCCCGAAGCTCGCGGTAGAGCACCGAAAAGAGCGCCTCGGAATCTTGGGGGCCGCCGGTTTCCGCAGAGAGGATGAGAGTTGAGAAAGGGCGTTCCACGGAGTCTCTCCCGGTACCTCGGAAGAAGCCGGCCGGCGGAAAGCCGATCGTATCCAAGGTTTAGCGAGAAAGGTTACGCCGGCTCGGACTCTCTGTGCAACGACGGAACGGCTGCGAGGGGATGAAAGGGTCCATTCCCGGGACGGAGCTCCGCCTCCGCGAACCCATACGAAAGTTCCTGCCGCCGTTGCCAAAAGGGCTCTTCGGGCCAGCGGGTCTCCAGGGCGTAGTGCTCCCTCAACTGGTCGAGGTAGTCGCCGTAGGCACGCTCGAGCAGACCCAGGTAGGCGAGGCGCGCTTCGTCCCGGCCGGCGAGCAGGTCGGCGATCGTATGGCCACCGTAGAAGCCCGAGCCCATCGCGCTCGCGACACCATGGGAAGAGAGGGGGTCGTAGGCGGCTGCGGCGTCCCCCAGGGCGATCCAGCCGATCCCCACGATCGTGTCGAGCCGGGAGCTTTCGGCCGGCTGTACCCTGAGCGGCGTCGTCACCTGATAGCCGGCACGTTCGACGCGTTCACGGGTCGCCTCGGTTCGGCAGAGGAGCCGCCACCATGCGTCCGGATCGGCGTGGGCCCGGCGGAGCGGGCGTTCCATCAGGTCTCCGTCGGTTAAATAAGCAACGGCCAGGCGGCCGTCGCCGAGCAGTGCCGAGTACCACCAGCCGCCCGGCGTCGCCTCGACCAGGGTGTAGGTGTCGGCCGCGGGGGTCGAGCTGGAGAGAAGACCGGTGACGCCGGTGAGCCGGTCGTAGCGCACCCGGCGGGCGCCGAGCCGGCGGGCGAGCCGGGCCGGCCGGCCGGTCGCGTCGGCGACGAAGTCGACATCCAGGATCTCGCGCCGACCGGCCTGGATGACAGTGAGGCGCCACCTTCGGCCCTTCTCCTTCTCCCCGCGGGCACAGTTCGCCAGACGGACGTTCCAGCGCCACTCGGCCCCCGCCTCTCGGGCGCTCACGGCGAGGCGCGCCTCGAATCGACGCCGATCGACATGCCAGCCGCTCCCGAACGGGCTCGCCAGGAACGGGCTCTCTGCCGGCTGGTTCGAACCCCAGAGCGATCGGTTGCCCTGGGAGCGGAGATGGCCGTCGGCCAAGAACCAGGCTTCGAGCCCAAGGAGGCGCAGCAGTGGGGTGAGCCCCGGCGGCAGGGACTCACCCACCTTGAGCTGCGGTGCGGCGTGGGCCTCCAGGACGATCACCTCTAGGCCACGCCGGGCGAGCACCCGTGCGGCCACCGCGCCGGCGGGTCCGCCGCCTACGATCGCCACCCGGGGTGGGTCGGGCATCAGCGCGAATCCCGCCTCAAGTTGCGGCGCCGCGGATGCATCGCCTCCGTCGGTTCCTCCGCCTCTTCGATCGCGGCCGGCGCTCCCACCTTCATGAGCGGGACCGTGGGCTCGATCCCGGCTTCGACCATGAGCAGCTGCCGCCAGGACGGATCGTGGTCGCTGAACGAGCGGTCGCGCTGGGTCTCTACCCAGGAGCGGGTCGGCAGGCCGGGCTCGGCAGCGCAGAATGGTCATGTCAGATATCAGGGCGGGCATCGAACCGCGCCGCCGGGTCATCAACGCGACGGACGACTTCGGTGTGAGAAGCTGGGAGGCTGGTGACGAACCCGAAAGGACCGACATGACTGCCCAGCATCAGGTGCTCGAATTGTCCAGGGGCGTCGCGCACGCGTCCCGAATCCTCGAAACCTATCTGCCCGGGCTCAGCCTCGGTCTGGTGCCGTTGACGAAGGTGCGCTTGCTGGTCCCGGCGTCGACGGTTCTGGCGCTCACCTTGCAGTACGGGAAGTCCCAGCTCGGGCCGATCCTGCTCAAGGCCGGCGCGACGTCCGCGATGCCCGTCGACGACAGCGGAGCGATCGCGCTGTTGCGGGTCCGCGAGCCCGATGAACTGCCGCGGCGGGCCGTCAGTTCCCAACGCGCCGGGCTCGACTGGCACCTGGCCGAGATCAACGCCCCGGCGGCCTGGGCCTTGGCCGGCGGCCCCGACAACATCGTTTGGGCAGGGGTGCGTGTCGGTCACATCGACACGGGTTATTCGCCCCATCCGGTATTCGGCTTCGGCACGCCATCGCCGTGGATCGATACCGGGTCGGCCCGAACCTTCTTTGCAGCGCAGTCCCCCCTGGACGACCCGGGGCCGGGACAGGGGATCGATCCGTTGGCATTCTCGATGGACGGACATGGCACCCGAACCGCCAGCACGATTTGCGGCCACGCGCCGAGCGCCGCCGGCGGGGCGTTCTACGGGGTCGCGCCAAAGGTCCCGCTGGTCCCGGTGCGCATTGCCAACCATGTCTGGATCAACCATGCCCAGGAAGAGTTTGCGCAGGCCGTGAACTACCTGGTCAATCACGCCGGCGTCAGCGTGATCAGCCTGAGCATGGGCATCTTCCTGTCGACGATACGCAAGAACCTGCGCAGGGCGCTGAACACGGCCTATGACGCCGGCGTCATCGTGGTGTGTGCATCGGGCAACAGGGTGCAGGATGTCGTGGCACCTGCGCGGCTCTCGCGCAGCCTGGCCATCGGTGGCGTCGCGCTGGTCGCCGGGAGCCTGGTGCCTTGGGCGGGCGGCAGCCATGGGCCCGAGGTCGACATCAGCGGTCCGGCCGAGGGCATCCGGCGGGCCGACATGCGCCATGGCAAGGCGATCTACAGCGGCGGCGGCGACGGGACGTCGTACGCCACGGCGTTGACCGCGGGCGCTGCCGCGCTGTGGCTGGCCCGGCATGAAGCCACACTGAGCGCGCAGTACCCGCAGCGCTGGCAACGGGTGGAGGCTTTCAAGTCGCTGCTCCGGTCAACCGCGCGTGTACCGGTCCCATGGAATCCGGGCAGCTTCGGGTCCGGCGTGCTGGACGTGCACGCCTTGTTATCGTCCGCACTTCCGGCGCCGGTGGCGGTTGCCGATGCACCCGCGTAGCTAGCACACCCACGCTTCTGCGCGGGGATCGAACCGATTCAATTTCAATCGAGGACCACCCCGCGATGACAGCACCGCAAATGGCAGGAAGCCGAAGCCGAGCCCATCCCCCGCCGCCGCCGCGATGCGCGCTTGCGGGCGGCGCTGACGTGAAGCACGGCTGAGCAGCGCCGACGCCATGTATCCCCTTCTGTCGAGCCTGCGCATCGTCGAGTGCGCCTCCTTCATCGCCGCGCCGTCGTGCAGCCTGCACTTGCTGCAGATGGGTGCCGACGTGGTGCGCATCGACCCGATCGGCGGCGGCCCCGACTTCCACCGCTGGC
>JANOVD010000137.1:0-2010 GCA_031417255.1 Chitinophagaceae bacterium | reverse complement strand
AATGAAGTTATCTCATTTGAGGAAACCAAAGTGTTGGCTGCTGATTCTAATTTTTTTAAGATGTTCAACTTCCCCATCACTCTGGGAAACATGGAGTCTCCATTACTCCATGCTAATACTTTGGTGATGACTGAATCCTCTGCCAGAAAATATTTTGGCAATGAAGATCCGATAGGAAAACTTGTATTCCTTGGTTCGTTAGGTGCGGATGGAAACCAAAAGACATACGAAGTAACGGGAATAGTAAAAGATACGCCCGATAATACCTATATCGAATTTGATGTGCTACTCTCCATGAACAGCTTTCCACAGGTTAAGAGATTGTATTGGAGTTGGATATGGACACAACTGGAAACGTATGTACGACTTGATAAGAATGCCAACATTGAAAACACGAAGGCAAAGCTGGCACTAATTCCGCGCAAGCATGCCGAGCAAACATTACAGCGCATTATGAACACAACTTTCGATGACTATATTAAATCAGGAAAAAAATGGGAATTGTTTCTACAGCCAATTACAGAAATTCATTTACCAAAAGAAACTGTTCTTAACCGACTGGCTGACTCGGGTAACATTAAAATCATTTATTCCTTCATAGGGGCTGCCGTTTTTATTTTCTTATTGTCATGTGTCAACTTCATGAACTTATCCACAGCCCAGTTTACGCGCAGAGTGAAAGAAGCAAGCGTACGCAAAATACTTGGCCTGGGAAGAAAAGAACTGAGCATCAATTATTTTACCGAGGCCTTATTGTTTTGTTTAATTGCACTGGTGGCAGCACTAGCAGCTGCACAACTATTGTTGCCAGGTTTCAACATGATTACAGGAAAATCGCTGGAACTCAATTTACTTGGCGATCCTGGTTTGATAGTGATGGTATTGCCGCTTGTGATCCTTATGGCTGTTCTATCCAGTAGCTATCCAGCTCTTTTCCTCAGCTCTTTCAATCCTGTGGAAGCTATTAAAGGCAAACTCAAAAGTGGAAGGGAAGGCAGGACATTCCGCAATGGCTTGGTGGTATTTCAATTCAGTGTTTCTATAATATTGATCATTTGCACTGCTATCGTGTACGAACAGCTTACGTATGTTTCCGAAAAAGATTTAGGCTTTAACAAAGAGAATCTATTGATCATCAATCATGTTGAAGGCATAAAAGGTGGTGAGAGTTTTTCGAATGCTACCTTAACTATTTCTGGAGTAGTTAATTCTTCCTGGTGTACGTCAGTACCGCCTACCATTTGGGGCGGTGATAAGTTCAGTGCGGACGGCATGAATGACCAAACCTTTGCAGTTAATTACACATCAGCCGATGATACCTACATCCCAACCCTGGACATTAAACTAAAATTCGGACGTAATTTTTCCGAAGAAACTCCGGGCGATGTTGACAGAGTGATCTTAAACGAAACTGCTGTTAAGAGAATTGGTTGGGATATGGACGAGTCGGTAATTGGAAAGAAAATAGAAACACCGGGAGGTGATGTGAAATTTGAAGTGGTGGGTGTAGTAGCAGATTTCAACTATTGGTCGTTGGCAACAGACATTGAACCGTTTGCCATTTTTCATATCAACAATACCAGGAAAGATTACCTCAATGCAGGCGATAAACAATTTGTAGCCTTGCGGATAAAAGCGCAAAGTAGCGAAGCATGGAAGGCCACTTTTGAGCAGTTGAATAAACTCTGGAAAATACATGCAGGCGATTCGCCTTTTCAGTATTCTTTTGTCGATCAGTCTTTTGCAGAAACATTTAAAACACAGCAACAATTTGGAAAAGTTTTGACCATCATGGCCACACTCGCCATACTGATTGCAAGCTTGGGTTTATTGGGCATGATCATCTATTCGCTGGAACAACGTTCTAAAGAAATTGGAATACGGAAGGTGTCCGGAGCTACCGTTTGGAACATCCTAGCCTTAATTTCAAGAGGATATACGAGACTGATCGTTCTTGCATTTATAATTGGTGCGCCTCTCTCCTACTGGTTGATGCAGCAATGGCTTCAG
>JANOVD010000136.1:0-1722 GCA_031417255.1 Chitinophagaceae bacterium | reverse complement strand
TGCCGAAATGGGAATATTAAAACAACTCATTACCAAACACAACCTGTATTTATTTGCCGATGAAGCATACCGTGAATTTTGTTACGAGGGTACTCATACAAGCGCCATGCATTTAATGGGTGTTGTTGACAATGTTGTGTTGATGGATACCATCAGCAAGCGTTACAGCGCCTGTGGTGGCCGCATTGGTGCATTTATTACAAAGAATAAAGCCCTGCTTGATGCCACGATGAAATTTGCACAGGCCCGGTTAAGTCCGCCATCATTTGCACAAATATTAGGCGAAGCTGCCATTGGTTTACCTGCTGATTATTTTGAAACAACCAAAACAGAATATAAACTCCGCAGGGATACTATTGTAAAAAGACTGAATGAAATACCGGGTGTTTTTTGTCCTAACCCCGGCGGTGCATTTTATGCCATGGCAAAATTGCCAATTGATGATTCAGATAAATTCTGCCAGTGGTTGCTGGAATCTTTTTCATATAACGGACAAACCGTAATGCTTGCACCGGCAACCGGTTTTTACAGCACCCCCGGGCTTGGCAAACAGGAAGTACGTTTGGCTTATGTTATAAATGTAGATGCCATTCATGCAGCCATGGATTGTTTGGGGAAAGCGTTGGAAGAATATCCGGGAAGAGTGTGAAATGCAAATGTGCTGATATGCTAATGTGCTAATTGCTGCAGCATTTAGTTTTGCTTACTCACCTCCACCGTCCACTCACTCCCGCTATACACTTTATTTACAGCCGAAAAATTACCCTGGTTTAAAGCAAAGGACAATTGTAACAGGCTGTTTAAATAAGCCAGCGGCTTGCCTTTTGCCACGCCTCCAAAAGTTTCTTTAAAAGGCATAGTTACCTGGTACTTTTTTACTTTATTCTGATAAATAGTTACCTGCACCATCTCGTCAACCTGTACATTTATTTGATTGAAAAGTTCTGCAGGAATATTTGTCCAAACATTTCCATATTGCACATCAAGGATTGAAATGGTGCCTTTGATCTTTTTACCATCCGTTTCAGCTTTTTGGTAAGGGATATTTACCACTTCGGCAGTCAGCAATTTTCCCACCTGTGTAAAACTTATTTTTCCGGCAGCCAACCTTGCTGCAGTGTATGCATACACATCACGCCCATGAAAAGTATATGATTTTTCAGATCCTTTTCTGCGATTTACCACTTCATCTATCTCTCTTATTTCTGCAATACCCAATGATTCTGCAATTAAGGTTAAAGTGCCGTTATCTGGTGTTACAATAAAATGCCCGGTCTTTGTTTTTAACACAACCGATTTTCTTTCTGTACCAACTCCGGGATCAACAACCGAAACAAACACAGTGCCGGCAGGCCAGTAAGCAACGGTTTGTTCAAGCCTGTAAGCTGCCTCCCATATATTGTATGCAGGTATTTCATGCGTAAGATCAAATAACTTAAGTTCGGGTGAAACGCCCATAGCAACTCCTTTCATGGAAGATACTGCACCGTCCTTTAATCCAAAATCAGATTGAAATACAACGATCTTATTTTGAGCAAAATTGCTTTGCAATAATGCACAAAATAAAATAAAGCAAAGTATCTTTTTCATAGCTTCAATTTTTAAAATTAAAAATCCCACAAAGGCACAAAGTACACAAAGTTTTTTTTTCTTTCTTTGTGGTCTTCGTGTGGGACAAAATTACTGGTGTTATTTTCTGATCCTTACCTGCATGGCATACTC
>JANOVD010000135.1:0-8230 GCA_031417255.1 Chitinophagaceae bacterium | reverse complement strand
CCTAGACCGTTTTAATCTGCATTTGATAAATGTGTTTTAAAAAAAGCGAATCATTACATTTGCCTTATGAATTACTTTGAACTTTTTGAACTCCCCGTTTCTTTTAAAATTGACAAGAGCAAACTTGCCCAAAAATATTTTGAACTCCAGAAAAAATACCATCCCGATTTTTTTGTTAATGGCACGGAGTATGAACAGGAACAGGCATTGGAAATTTCATCACAACTAAACAAAGCATTAAAAATATTTAAGCATCAGGACCAAACCATTAAATATGTATTGCAGCTAAAGGAACTGCTGGAAGAAGAAGAAAAATACCAGTTGCCTCCTGCTTTTTTAATGGAGATGATGGACCTGAATGAAGAACTGTCGGAAGATTCTGCAGAGCAGATTGAAAGGCTGGAAACAGCACTCTACAGCGAAATACAACCCTTTATTGAAAACTACAACGATGCAACTGCAACCACTGCCCACCTGCTTAAACTAAAAGAATACTATTACAAAAAAAAATACCTGCAACGTATTTTGGACAGATTGGAGGGATAGTGTAATATTGCAGCCCTTAACCAGTTAATCCGTTAATTAGTTAATTGCCCGCCCGGCTGAATGCCGTTCGGACGGGGTTAATCCGTATGAGGGCTCAAGTTTGTAACGGTCTTACGTTTAAACGAGCCCACGTATTTACGGATTAACGTGTTAACGGATTAATGTAAAGAAGCCCATGTGGCGGAATTGGTAGACGCAGCAGACTCAAAATCTGCCGTTCGCAAGGGCGTGAAGGTTCGATTCCTTTCGTGGGCACCAAGAAAAAAACCTTCTCTTTTTGAGGAGGTTTTTTGTTTTAGATATCACTCCATCCTGCGAAATAAATAACATTAAACATTACAATTTTTACTAACTTATGTTTGCGCTATTTGTTTGTGCAGTTTTAGATTGATTATTAATTAGTAATTGAACAAGCAATTCCTCAAGTACAAACATTGGCAGCAAGCAGATGCCCTTTATGACCAATATAAAATTGATCAAGCGATGGAGAGTACAATATGTAAACATAAAAAGGCATAACAAAAAATCCCGCCAAAGCAGGATATAATTTTGTGGAGATTGATGGGCAAATGTCAAATCTTTTGTTGGATGATTTAAAGAAACTTTTGAATACGGTTGGCTTATAAAAGCATTGATTGCTATTTGATAAGCAAATCTTTAAGTAATGCTCTTATTCTTTAACTCAATATAACTTTTAACCCGTTGGCGGAGATATTTTTAAATTGATTTTTGAAAGGCCCATAGGGCTCCTGATAGCTATCGGATTAGTAGTAACATAATAAATCGTATGCTTTTAGCTCCATCGGAACGATATGTTTTATATTTCGCTCCGATGGAGCTCTGAAAAACATTATAAAATCGAATTTTCTACTGATCCCGATAGCTATCGGGACCTCTCTGAGGCTAAATAAATTAACTCCGCCAACAGGTTAACTTTTATTAATTTATTACAGATATGCGAGGACTGGTTTAAAATAATTTTTCTTAATTCAGGTACAGCATATCTCACCTCTCATAAAATGAATGTTGGATTATTTCTCATTTCGCAAAATGCGAAATAATTTAAAACCCTTTGTATTTTTCTTCGTGTACCCAATTAAGCCAGGAATGAATCAAATTTATTAAAATGTTGGTTATTCCCAACTTTTTGGTTATTATTGTGGATAATAAGCAACATTTATGAAAAGAAAAAAACAAATATTATTCCCAAAATACCAAAAAATACTGGAACAGGTGGGTGAAAACATCAAGCTAGCCAGAAAAAGAAGGAAGCTAACTACTATGCAGGTAGCTGAACGTGCAGATATTGACCGGTCAACACTTTACGAGATAGAAAAAGGCAATGCAAGTGTTTCGATGGGCGCATATTTCAATACACTTCGTGTTTTGGGATTGCAAAATGATTTTTTAAAACTTGCTGCCGATGATGAATATGGCAGAAAACTGCAGGATATACAATTAATTAAAAAATAAAAGTGGCTGCTAATAAAACCGATATATGGGTGTATGCACATTGGGTTGGGATGCCTGAGCCAAAGTGCATTGGAATTCTTTCGGCCCATCAGGCAAAAGCAAAAAAGGCTTTTAGTTTTGAGTATAACAAAGAATGGATAAAGTCAAAACCGCAAATGCTGTTAGACCCCGAGATACAATGGTATGCCGGTCAACAATTTTCAAATAAAGAGCAGAACTTCGGGATATTCCTTGATTCCATGCCAGATACCTGGGGACTGGCATTACTGAAAAGACGTGCAGCGCAAAAAGCAAAAGAAGAAGGCAGGTCTGTTCCAACTTTATACGATATTGATTTTTTGTTAGGTGTTTATGATGAAAACAGAATGGGAGCTTTAAGATTTAAGCTGAACCCCGACGGACAATTTTTAGATAATGATCATGATGCACCAGCTCCTCCCTTATATAGTATCAGAGAATTGCAACATGCAGCTGATATAATAGAATCGGACCCCGATAACGAGGATATAAAAAAATGGATTACGATGCTAATGGCCCCGGGATCTGCTTTAGGGGGTGCCAGGCCTAAGGCAAATATCCTGAATGAAACTGGTCACCCAATGATAGCCAAGTTTCCATCAAGAAATGATACAATTGATAAAGCAGCCTGGGAATTTCTTGCATATAAATTAGCACTACAGGCAGGTATTGAAATGACAGAATCAAAGATTCAGCATATTGCCGGTAAGTACAATACTTTTTTTACAAAACGTTTTGACAGGGTTGGCGGAGAGCGGGTACATTTTGCTTCTGCCATGACTATGACTAACAATAATGAAGACACAATAAAAGACAATCCGGCCAGTTATCTTGACCTGGCTGAATTCATACAATATTCAGGAGCCAATATACAGGCAGACCTGCATCAATTATGGAAACGAATAATTTTCAATATCGCCATCTCAAACACTGATGATCACTTACGCAATCATGGTTTTCTTTTAAGAGATACCGGATGGATACTTTCGCCGGCCTACGATATAAACCCTTCTATAGATAAAGATGGTCTTGCTCTAAATATTGATCAGCACGATAATACGCTGGATTTTAACCTGGCAAAAAGTGTTGGACAATACTTTCAGCTAACCATTCCGCAAATGGATACTATAATTGAAGAAGTAATTGCATCAGTACGAAACTGGAGAACCATTGCTGATGAAATTGGAATTGCCAGGGCTGAACAGGAATTAATGGATGGGGCATTTCGTTATTTATAAATCAAAAAAATATTTCCCAACTTGTGGAAAATCCGGTAAAGCAAACACAACAGGGGTTCGACTTTTTTCAAAATTTCGTTACTCTATCACGAAATGTCGAACCCCTCTTTAATAAAGCCATTCTTCTAATAATGAGATCAGACGAGGATTTGAGGAAATAAAAAACCGGTGTTCTTAACTGAACACCGGTACCGTGGAGAAAAGCGGCGAATTGTCGAACTTTTTTGAACAAGACTTACAATCTACGATTACATTCTTAGTAAGCTACAAATTGTAGATTTAGCGAAGTTGGGAAACCAGTAAACCTGCCTATATATGCAAGACAAGAATTAATATGGTATTTATCAGGGAGCAATTAAGAAATCAGAACTTATAAACTATCCCAGGTATCAACCTGCCATTTACATAATTAAATGTGTAGGACAATGTTGCTTTATGTTTATTAACTGAAGAAGATTCTATTACTTTCCTGTTATTTTTTATTACCTGCTTTGCACATAAATATCCCAAAGCTATTGCCAAAGGGTAATCACTCGCCCAGTGTACGTTATTATTTATCATGGAATAACCAACAAGACCAATAACAGAGTATCCGACAGGTTTTATCCATTTTTTTTCAGGATAATTTTGCGATAATACAGTTACAGTACTCATTAATGTTGCTAAATGCCCAGATGGAAAAGCATCATAAGAGGGTGTATGATTTTGATATTGCTTAAATGACGGGAAGGGGTGCCAGGATCCATCCATATCTACTGTTTCGCTTGGGCTTTGCCGTCCTGTAATTCTCTTTAAGAATTGCGTACCTACGCCCATTAGAATAAATGTTTCTGCCAATTGGCTGGCGGTACTTATTGCCCTGTAATCCTTATGTATTTTGCCATAAGTAAACAAACCTGCTCCAATTAATAAACTTGGAAATCCTTGCCCAATTTGGTATAAAGCTATATTAATATTTTGCGGAGCTTTTAATAAATTCACATTTTTTTTTGCCAACTTAATATTTATAACATCCTTGTATTTTTCTTCTGAAGACAAGTGTATATTTTTAGAAAATTGATGAATACCATTGCTAACAGCTTCATCAGTAAACAAAAGCAGGAGAGTTGAACCTGCCACTAAAAGCAAAGGCTTTAAACTGTTTTTACGAAAAGGGGCAGCAGCTATTCCGGCTGCATCTTTTGGCAGATTGGTCAAAAAACCAAACGCTTTGGGTTTCTGATAAATAAAGATTTTGCCCTTACCCACATTGTATTGTTTCTCATTTGGCTTTTTTGCAATAGTATCTGTAACAGTATTAATATTCGTGCTTGAATCAACGCTTACTGATTGAGAAAAAGATGTTATTGTGCAGCAAAATAATATACAAATATTAAGTATCGTTTTAAATAACATGAAGCATAGATTATATGTAAAGATTAATGCCTGAAATTATAAACCAATACCAAACCGACACCACCATTTTGATAATAAGGCATTACCACTGTGTTCATTGATTTATTCTTGAAAAATTTTCTTTTAATAGAAGGATAAATCCAGTAAGCCAATTTTGTAGAAAGGATCCCAAAGCCAGCTCCGGCAACCACGTCACTTACCCAGTGTTTGTTGTTATACAATCTTAATACACCCGTTGTTGCAGCAACGGCATAACCAGCTATGCCATACCAGGGAGAAACATCTTTATATTCCATTCTTAAAAATTCTGCTGCTGCAAAAGCTGTGGTAGTATGCCCCGAAGGAAAAGAATTAAATGCCGAGCCATCTGGCCGCTGTATTTTTGTTATCTTCTTTAATGGCAAATCAACAGCAGAAGAAATTGCTGTTGATAAAGCATAAATCATTGTTCTGTCCCTGAAATTATTTTTTCCTTTTACACCAAAAGCGTTTAACCCATATACCGCTAAGGCAGGTACATATTGAAAATAATTATCCAGCTTAGAAATAAAAGTTGGATGGTCTTCCCGTATTTCCAATTTAGTATTATTATTTATTTTTTTTAAGCCGCTATTTCCTAAAGCTATAAAGCCGTAAGTAATTAATCCGGCTGGAATAATCAAAGATTTAACCCTCCGCTTTTGTTCATTAATTTTTTCGAATAAGCCATCAAACAGTTTTGACTTTTGTTTTTGAACTGCCGTATCACTATTATCAATAAGATAATATTTTTTTTGGGCATCAACAGAACTTATACTGAATAATACTAAAAATAAAAAAAATGATTTCATAAATTTTTTATTCAGGAAAAACAAATAGCACAGCATTGCTTTTAACCATTGTTGAAAAATAACCAACTGCTTTATTCCCAAATTGCCCGTCTCTTAAAAAAACAGGTTCTACAAATGGGTTGCGTTGGGTTAATTTTTGCTTATCCAATTGGTCAAAAAAATTGTACGCATTTTTATCAATGGCTTGTATGTACACCAAACCCCTTGTACCGTTTTTGTGAGTATAGGCTGGTTCGATAACAATTTTTATTTGCTGGCCAGATATGCCTTCATCTGCATAAACTGAACGCCCCAATTCATGAAAAAATGCACTATCCCTACCCACCAAACAGGGGCTGGCCTTAACTTTTGCAAAAGCCTGAAAGGTGCTGGTATCAATATACCTGTCCATTTCATAACGATAATAGTTTATTTGCGAAGGGATGTCTTTAAAATAGACTATCACACCTTCATGGTCACCATATAAGTCAGAGAAGTGCTGAGTATAATCTGTACTGTCAATAACCGGTTTTAACTGGTTAGTCTGGCAGGTGGCAGTAAAGTTATCGGCACCGTCTTTTACAATTAGTGTATAAGTTTTATTGAGTTGTACGGGAATATTTCCCTTGTAATAATAATTATATTGGCAAAAAGATTTGTCGTACACACTATCTAATTTTAAACTATCTGTACCAGTGCTGCTTTGTATTTTTATTTGGGCATTACGAATAATCAAATCCCGGAATAATAAATTTTCATTAAAATAAGGAACCGTTCTGTTAAAATAAACAATGGGTAAACTATCAGGTTCCAGCATACTTTGTATAGAGGGCCTGCTAAGATAGGGTGGCGGAGTTATAGTAATTGTTTTTTCGCAGGAGCAAAAAATAATGCTGATAACTATGAGCCGTAAATTTATTATCGTTTTCATATAAAATGATTTTAAAATTTAAAATTAAAACTAACACTGGGTACAATCGGCAGCAGCGAAACCTGTCTTGCCTCTGGCAATTTAGTATCGGCATTGGTAGTTAAATAAACAAAATACGGGTTTAGGCGGCTGTAAATATTGTATGCCCCAAACACCCATTCCCGTTCATATTTTTTACCCCAAAACTTAACTGTTTTTTTATTTGAAAAATTTACATCAAGCCGGTGATAACTCCTTAACCTAACATTATTACGGCTGGTAAAATCATAAAAAGTTCCGTCATACAGCGAACCATTAACAGGTACTGTAATGCGGCCTGCCGGTAAGGTAAATGGCTTGCCCGAATAGAAAACAAAATCTGCTGATACCGTCCAGTGTTTGGTTAATTCATAACTGCCCACTAAAGAAAAATTATGCCGCCTGTCAAACGATGAAGGAAAACTTAATCCCCTGTTTAATTCAGGAAATAGCTGTGTGGTTTTGCTCCAGGTATAACTTAGCCAACCGGTTAGTTTACCAAAATTCTTTTTTACAAATAATTCTACGCCATAAGATTTTCCTTTGCCAAATGTAATTACGCTATCTAAGTTAGTAGCCAGTAAAATTTCTGTGCCTTCTTTAAATAATACCTGGTTATCCATTGTTTTATAATACGCTTCAATACTGGCTTCAATGCTGTTATCATTAAAATTTTTAAATAAACCCAATGCAATTTGATTACTGTTTTGCGGTTTAATTCTGGGGCTGCTGCTCAGCCAGATGTCGGTAGGAATTGAGGAGGTACTGTTAGGCACTAAATGTAAAAACTGGTTCATCCGGGTAAAAGATGCTTTAACGGATGTTGTTGGATCAATAGAAATTTTAGCGGTAACCCGTGGTTCAACAAATGCATAGCTTTTACCGGATGCGGTGAAGAAAGGAACCCGTACGCCATAATTAATACTTAGTTTTTTTGAAGCTTCATACTCATCACCTACATAAAAAGCCATTTCGTTTGAATAACGCTTGGCAATGCTGTCTTTATTAATAGTAATGCGGTTTCCGCTGCGGGGTACCCGGGAAGATACGGCTGCCGGGAACAATGTGTGATAGGTATAAGTGAACCCTGCTTTAATTTTATGTTTTGCATTGGGGGTAATGGTGAAATCGGTTTTTGCGCTGATGTCTTTTATGCCTGTATAAAGCAGATTATAGTAATTATTTTGTGTGGTGGCCAGGCCTAAATGATAATCGTTGTAAATGATGGAGGTATTGGAAAATATTTTATTTCCAAATAAATGGTTCCAGCGCAAAGTGCCTGTACTATTTCCAAAATCGGTATCATAATTTAAACTGTTTGCGCCAACATAAGCGGCTTTGTCATTGCCTTTAAAAACACTAAGAAATACATGGTCTTTATTGCCAAACTCATAATTCATTTTTGCATTGATGTCGTAAAATTTATAAGAGTTGCCTGAAGAAGTAAACGGTTTTAAATACAGATTGATATGGCTTTGCCTTGCAGAAATAATAAAGGATGATTTATTTTTTGTGATGGGCCCCTGAAACGTAAGGTTATTGGAAAGTAAACCAATGCCGCCCTCTGCCTGGTATTTTGTTTTGTTTCCTTCCTTCATGGTAATATCTAAAATAGAACTGAGCCTGCCACCAAACTCAGCAGGGAAGCCACCTTTAATCAGTTGTACATGATTAATAGAGTTTACATTAAAAGTGCTGAACAAACCAAACAGGTGATTGGGATTATAAACTGTTGCCTCATCTAACTGCACTAAATTTTGATCGAGGTTTCCGCCCCGTACATAAAAACCTGTTGTACCTTC
>JANOVD010000134.1:0-1738 GCA_031417255.1 Chitinophagaceae bacterium | reverse complement strand
CAGGGCAGGTTTTTTGTAATGCTGTTTAGTTTGATAAGAGGAGTATTACCAATAGTCTCTAAAATGTTGTTTAACCACATATAGTATCATTATTTGGTGCAAATGTAAGAAATTGAGATTAGGGAGAAGATTAAGAATTATGGAAATAATTAGAAATTACGCTACAGTTTATCAGTATCTGATGCTACAAATAAATAAAATATATTTAAGCATTTTTGTAATGTTAAGTATCCAGACAAAAGCCTCTGAAAACGGAAGAAAGTATCTACTATCCACTAAAAAACCAAGATTAGGCCGTTAACAATTCACAAGTGCTATGAAAACCGGGCTAGCCATTGTTTACGACATTCAGCCTCCGAAAGGGGGCTTTTTTATTTCGTTAAAATTTTAAGGGCTTTGTTAATGGCCTCATCTGTAGTATTCATTACTTCAAAAAATCCCTCATTACGCCATAAGTGACGTGCAATAGAAGATTTGATAAGATTGATAAGATCGTTTTTTTCTTTAGCAGGAGCTATTGATATATTTATGGAATCCTTTGCTGCCGTTAATTCAAACTGTTTCCAATCATCTTCGCTTAACGAGAACCCCCTGATAAAATCATTGGGTGTTTTAAACGTTTTTAGCTTAGCCAGATTTTGTAAATAAAAGTTATAGGCAAAATTACCGATTGTTCCTTTGTCATATATGCTGGCAGTGCTTTTATTATATTTGGCAGTATCCATTGCTATAAAATAATCGGGGGTAATACCGCCTTTACCATATACGGTTTTGCCTCCCTTGGTTTTATATACTTTTCCGGTTTCATTTTTTACCGAGTCGGCAAATTGTGTTTCTCCATCCTTATAGCGGTTACTGATTTCATCGTAATAAGCTTTGCCACCATTGCTGTATGGCCGCTGAATACTTCTTCCAACCGGCGTAAAATATCTGGCAATTGTTAAGCGTAAAGCACTTTTATCACTAAGGTCAAATTGTTCCTGCACCAATCCTTTACCAAAAGTACGCCTGCCAATAATGGTTGCCCGGTCCCAATCCTGCAGTGCTCCAATTAAAATTTCACTTGCACTGGCAGTACCTTCATCTGCTAAAACTATCAGTGCGCCTTTTTCAAACTGGCCATTACGGCGGCAACGGTATTCTTTCTTATCAACATGCTTTCCTTCAGTATAGGTAATCAATTTATCACCTTCCAAAAATTCATCTGCTATTTCTACAGCTTCGTCTAAAACACCACCGCCATTGCCTCTCAGGTCAAGTATTAGTTTCTGCAAGCCTGCTTTTTTTAAAGCTTCCAGCGATTCCATAAACTCCCGGTAAGTTACCGATGAGAATTTGTTAAGCCTTATGTAACCAATCTCTTTGGTCATCATATAACTTGCATCAATACTGCTCAGCGGTATGGCATCACGGGTAATTGTAGCCAGTTTTTTATCACTGTTTCGCAGATAAGTAATAGCAACTTTTGTACCCCTGTCGCCACGCAGCAGTTTTCTGAATGCATCAGCATTGGTTTTATTACCAGCCACGGTACTATCGTTAATTTTAATGAATTTATCTCCGGTAAGTAATCCAGCCTTATAACCCGGGCCGTCTTTTAAAACATTAATCACATTCAGCGTGTCATCAAAAATGTTGAACTCAATACCAATACCAAAAAATTTACCGGCAAGGTCTTCATTAACCTGCTGTAGTTCTGCTGCAGGTATAAAAACCGAATGAGGGTCTAATTTGCCAA
>JANOVD010000133.1:0-4530 GCA_031417255.1 Chitinophagaceae bacterium | reverse complement strand
GATAAAACAGTACCTGCTGCCATTGAAAAGGTAATTCCTCAAATTGAGCAACTGGTAACAGTAATTGTTGATAAAATGCTGATGGGCGGCCGCTTGTTTTATATTGGTGCCGGTACCAGTGGCCGTTTGGGTATTGTAGATGCAAGTGAGTGTCCGCCTACATTTGGTGTTCATTACGGATTGGTAATCGGCATTATTGCCGGTGGAAATAAAGCAATTACCGAAGCGGTTGAATTTGCCGAGGATGATCTGGAACAGGGCTGGATAGACCTGAAGGAACATGCAGTAAATGAAAAAGATGTGGTAATTGGAGTAGCCGCCAGCGGAACAACACCATATGTAATTGCTGCCCTAAAAAAATGTAAAGCACATAATATAACAACAGGTAGTATTTGTTGTAACCCCGATTCCCCGGTCAGTGCCTCGGCAGATTATCCTGTTGAAGCAGTAGTTGGACCTGAATTTATAACGGGTAGTACCCGTATGAAGAGCGGAACGGCTCAAAAACTGATCCTCAATATGATATCAACAGCGGTAATGATACAGTTGGGAAGGGTAGAGGATAATAAGATGGTAAATATGCAGCTCACCAACGATAAATTGGTTGACCGTGGGGTTAAAATGCTGATGGAAAAAGCCCAGATTGATGATTACGAAACTGCCAGGCAACTCCTTTTGAAATATGGATCAGTTAAAAAAGCTATTGAAAACCACCGGTCATAAAAAAAATCTTGTTTGATTTATGTATTTTAACTAATTTACGTATCTATTATAAAACAAAAACTCCTCTTATGAATATTAAATTTTTACTTTCAACAGCTTTTATTGCAGCCAGTCTTTCTGTTTCGGCACAGGATGCCAACAAAACCTTTGCAATAACCGGCGACGGCAATCGTGATTTTATGTGGATGAACATCCGCCAGGTAGATATTACCACCGGCAAAATTGTTCAGGATATTTACCAAAGAGAAAAAACAGCATTTGTTATGATGAATGCTGATTCAAAAACCCAGTCATTGGCACACAGCAGGCCCACCGAAACGATGGTTGCAGCCGCAGCTTACGACAAAAATCAAAACAAACTGTTTTTTACACCCATGCGGGTTGGCGAATTACGCTGGCTCGATCTTAACGCAAAAGGTGATGCACAAAAATATTATACAGTTACTTCTTCGTTGTTAAACACCAATGAAGCTTTAAACGACGAGGCCAATCATTTTACCCGTATGGTAATTGCAGCCGATGGCAATGGATATGCTTTAACCAATGATGGCAGCCGTTTGGTGAAATTTACAACCGGTAAAAAAGTTACCATTACCGATCTGGGGCCTGTTATGGATGATGAATCAAACAAAACAGTTTCTATAAAAAATAAATGCACCAGTTGGGGTGGCGATATGATTGCCGATGCTTACAATAAATTATACATCATTTCTGCCAATCATTATGTATTTTCTCTGGATGTAGAAAGCAGGGTGGCAAAGCAAATTGGATACATTACCGGTTTACCGGCCAATTACAGTACCAATGGTGCTGCTGTTGATGCAGCTGGTAATATAGTTGTAGCCAGTGCAAATACATTTGCGGGTTACTACAAATTTTCTTTAAAAGATTTTGTTGCAACTTTTATTGAAGGATCTGATATGGTTTATAACGCTTCTGATTTAGCCAATGGTAATTTGTTATATCAAAAAGAGGCAGATGCTGCTAAAACTTATGCCGTTACTGACTTTAAACCGGTTGTACCTGTTTTAACCAACGAAGCACATATTTTTCCAAACCCGGTTACCAATAGCGAATTCAATATTTATTTTGATGGCCAGGCAGCAGGTAAATACAATGTTACCATTACTGACCTATCAGGCAAGCCGCTTTCAAATACCATTGTAACAGTTACTGTTAAAACACAGGTTGAAAGAGTTGCTTTAAGCAAAAAAATTGCAAAAGGCATGTACATGGTTAAGGTAACAGATGCCAACAATAAATTTATTTTTACAGAAAGAATTGTAGTGCAATAAAAATATTACGGTTATTAAGTGTAAGGGGTTGTCAATATTTTGGCAACCCTCTTTTTTTAACCGCAGATTAATATGATTGTAATGATTTCGCTGATTTGTTTGAAATTTGTGTTAATCAGCGCAATCAAATATATCATTTAATCAGCGATTACTTGCAGGATATAGAACCATATTACAACTGGCGCCACTTGTATGCAGCCGAAGAAGACCGGCTATCGCCCTTTTACCGGCGGCAGTACAGCGAATTTGAATTCTCCAACACCGTGTATAATTTTTACATTCATCCGCAATGGGATGAATTTGGTTCACGTACACTGTACATGAAAATCCTGTTTGTGGATTATGAACAGGGTTATACCATCATCGAATTATTGGGTGAGTGGAATGATGCGATTGAGAATGATATCATGACGATGAGAAGGGATATTACCGATATCATGTTTACCCACGGCATAAACAAATTCATTTTAATTGCAGAAAATGTGTTGAACTTTCACAGCAGCGATGACAGTTATTACGAAGATTGGCGTGAGCAATTGCAGGATGTTGGAGGATGGGTTGCTATTCTGGATATGCCTGCACAAAGCCAATATGATTTTGTGCAGGCAAGATTGAATAATTACCTGGCGTTGATAGATTTTCCGCAATGGCGCACATTAAAACCCGAAATCGTTTTTGAACAAATAGACGATGCCATGATCAAAAGATTAAATGGATGACTGTCGTAATGCTTTTATAAAATTTGATTTAAATACTGTTTTTGCTTCATCCTGTTGTATTTTTGTTTCCGATCCTTTGACTATCGCTCAGGACTATCGGAACAATACAAACTCTAACGACTTAAATATGACCTGGAAACATTTTTTCACTTCTTCAATCGGTAAAAAATTAATTATGGGCCTTACGGGTCTTTTTTTAATTACATTTTTGATCGTTCATGTAGGTGTAAATTCCTGCATTTTTGTTAATGATGGCGGCGAAACTTTTAATATCGCAGCTCATTTTATGAGCCACAACTGGGTACTAAAAATCATGGAGATTGGTTTGTTTGCAGGCCTAATTCTTCACATTATTCAGGGGTTTATTTTATGGAGAAAAAATGCTAAAGCCAGGCCGGTAAAATATTCGGTTAATGCGGCCAATCAAAACAGTAAATGGTACAGTCGCTCAATGGGTTTATTGGGTACATTGTTGTTATTCTTTTTAATCATTCACGTTTCTAAATTTTTTGTAGGAACTAAAATTGCTATGTATGCAGATGGAGGAGTAAATGATGCCAGCCACAACCTGTTTAACGAAATGAAAGAAGAATTTCAGAAATGGTGGATAGTGGTGATCTATGTTTTGGGTGTCATTTCATTATTTTGGCACTTGTTGCACGGGTTTCAGAGTGCGTTTCAAACATTTGGAATAAATCATAAAAGATATACACCGGTCATTAAAGCAATTGGTATAGGGTACTCTATCATAGTTTGTTTATTATTTGCATTAATGCCCATCTCTTTTTACATGGGATGGATCAGTTAACCAATAACCGATAACAATTAACTAATAATATAATGTCTTTAGATTCAAAAATTCCGCAAGGCGAAATGGATAAAAAGTGGACCGATTACAAGGGCCATGTAAAACTCGTTAATCCTGCAAATAAACGCAAACTTGAAGTGATAGTAGTAGGTACCGGTTTGGCCGGAGCCTCTGCAGCCGCAGCTTTGGGCGAAATGGGCTATAAAGTAAAAGCATTTTGTTTTCAGGACAGTCCACGCCGGGCACACAGCATTGCAGCGCAGGGTGGTATTAATGCGGCAAAAAATTATCAAAATGATGGCGACTCTGTTTTCCGTTTATTTTATGATACCGTAAAAGGCGGCGATTACCGTGCAAGAGAAGCTAACGTACACCGGTTGGCCGAAGTTAGTGCAGCTATTATTGATCAATGTGTGGCACAGGGTGTTCCGTTTGCAAGGGAATACGGCGGTTTATTAAGCAACCGCAGTTTTGGAGGTACACAGGTGCAGCGTACATTTTATGCCGCCGGACAAACAGGCCAGCAATTATTATTAGGCGCTTATAGCGCATTGGAAAGGCAGGTGGCATTGGGTAATGTAACCATGTACAGCCGTCATGAAATGCTGGATATTGTAAAGATTGATGGCAAGGCAAGGGGAATTATTGCAAGAGATTTGGTGAGTGGAAATTTAGAAAGACATTTTGGCCATGCCGTTTTATTATGTACCGGTGGTTATGGTAATGTATTTTATTTAAGCACTAATGCTATGGGCAGTAATGTTACTGCCATATGGAAAGCACACAAACAGGGGGCATACTTCGGCAATCCGTGTTTTACGCAGATACATCCAACCTGTATCCCTGTAAGCGGCGATCACCAAAGCAAGCTTACATTGATGAGTGAAAGTCTTCGCAATGATGGAAGGATCTGGGTACCAAAGAAAAAGGGAGATACAAGTAAACCCACAGATATCCCTGAAGAAGAAAGAGATTATTACCTGGA
>JANOVD010000132.1:0-9097 GCA_031417255.1 Chitinophagaceae bacterium | reverse complement strand
CCGGCATCCAGCAGGCAATAAATGATGAGTAAGATGTTCAGGTACAAAAAAAGTTTTTTATAAAGGGCAGGTTTTCTTTTTAAAAGATACAACAAGCCTGCAATGCTGATAAGTAAAAAAGGTAGCAGGATTAAATACCTGTTGAGGAACGAAAGCCAGGCAATGCTTTGCAGCCAATCCTGTATTGCGCCAAAAAAAAGATAGAAAACACCTGTATAAAAACTAACCAAAGCAGCATGCTGTTTGTTTTTGGTGATGAGCCAAAAAAATAAGAACAGCAACGCAAGGCCAATGCAGATGTATAAGCCGATCAGCAATACTTCGGAGAGATAGATGACACCAAAATCTTCAAGGCCGCCATGCAGGCAAAAGAATACCGGCAGCAGCAAGAGAAAAAACGGTATGCGTTTTAAAAGGTTCATCGTTCGGTTATTTAACGGCTTTGTCTTCAATAACAAACACAGTACTGTCTTTAAAATACGGAAAATTTTGTCCGTAGCAATTATTGAACAGGTAACGGAAAACATTCACGTTGCTGCGGGGCAAATTAAGGCTATCTGTTTTAGCCGGCAGTTTTACCATACAAATATTGTCGAAGTTATAAGCATCGTAATTGCCGGGGCTTTTATAATCATAAAAACCATGGTCGCTCATGATGATGATGATGGCGGCGGGGTCTGCTGTAACTATATTTTTCACCAGTTTCCTGATGACCATGTTGGTATATTTCAGGTAAGAAAGGTATAGGGATTAGTTATACAGGTCTCTGATCTGTTCGGGTGTATTAAAGCCGCCTGCACTATCCCGAAAATACTGGCCATGCGGCAGAAAGAAATGAGCATAGCAAAATACAGGTTGCTTCTTTTTTGTTACCGCTGCCTGCAAAACTTTTGCTTCAACCTCTCTGTTATAATCATCATCCTTGTACAGAATATTTTTTTTGAAGAACGGAACCTGGAACTTGCCGGTAACAAACCACCAGCCAATATCTTTCAGCAAACGCTTATGAAATATCTTATTGGTAAGCAGTGCAGCATGTATGGGGAACAGCCCGTTGGTTTGCGATAGTGCCGGGTTGTTGTTAAGATCGAAAATGGAAAAATTTTTAACCTGGTACCCAATCAACTTAAAAATAGCCGGAACCTGTGCAGCCCTGATCTCTCCAAAACGCTGTTGAATATCGGCCTGGGCAAGTAACTGATTGTTGCGGCTGCCGGCAACGTATTGCATGTTGAGGATAGAAGACATACTATAAGGTGTAAAATCGTAGTTGGAAAAAACAGGCAGTTCTTTAAAACCATACTCCTGCATAGATTGATACAGGTCGTTTGTAAACCCAAAGCTATCCTGAAGGCTTTTGTTGCCTGCATATTCATCAAATAATAAAAAATAAACGTTTGGCTTTGCAGTTACTTTAGCCTGGTCGAACTGCACTGCATAGGTCAATTCATTTTTTTTGTGTTGATACCTGTTGTGTGCATTCATCAATAAAAAACTATCGGTAACACAAAAAATGATCAGCAGTACATTCAGGTAAAGGAACAGTTTTGCATAAAGTTGTTTATGGCGTTTAAGCCACCATATAAAAAGAAGATTGACAACCAATAGAGCTGGCAATAATACAGAATAGGATCTCAGAAAATGTAAAAATGAATTTGCTTTAAAAAGATCATGCACAGCACCAAAGAACAGGTACCAAAGGCTGATGAAGAAAGTGAGCAGGGAAGCAAAAAGAAAATTACGGGAAAGCAGCCAGGCAAAAGCCAGGAACCCAACCATGCACAATAAAATAACTGCACCTACTTTCACCACTTCTCCCAAATAAAGATAACCGTAGTTTTCCACGCTTCCGTGCAGGCAAAAAAACACGACCAGTAAAAATAAAAAGAAAGGTATTTTCTTTAAGAGATCCATTATATGCGTTTCATTAAAAATAAAACCCGGTTTGTATTGCCCACTTTTTCTTCCCTTACTACTTTGTATTTTTTTGTAAAGACCGATTTGAAATTTTCCAACCTATACTCATCAAAAATATCTTTACGATTTTGCAGCAGCAGTTTTACTTTTTCATCGCTTTTGGGCACAAATTCAATTATAAGGTTTTCGCCCATTGGCTGCAACCAATCAGCAATTAAAGCTAAAGGCACATTATTAGCAATGGCCAGGTGATGAATAAGTGCCAAAGCCAGTACCAGGTCGGCTTTTAACCGGGTTGTAATGGAATCTCTTTCTGTATTGTTCCAGCCAATGGCAGGTGATGGTGTGGTGAGGTTATTGATTAATGGTAAAATATTGGTTTTGTTCTCTTTTTTTAAGTTGAGATAAAGGTCATTGATGCAGTTACAATCAGCATCTGTTGCTATCACCTGTTTATCTTCATTAAAAAGTAAACTAAAATGCCCGTCGTTGGCACCGAGGTCAATTACTGTTTTAAAATCAATAAAGTTGCAGAAAGATCTAACCAGAGTTGTTTTGGCCTTGAGATAATCATCACCCAAAATTGTATCGGTATAATAATCATCCCAGGCGGTCTTTAGTTTTTTGAGGGATAATTTTTGCACAAAACTTTCCAGTCCTTTCAGCAAGAGCTCAAGCTTTTGTTTTGTGAAATTATTTTCTTTAACCGGCTTTTGTTTTTGCATGCCCGAAAATTTTGCCTGCAGGTGCACATGCAATAGCGTGCCCATATTCCATTTAGATCGTTTGGGAAGTAAACGCACCAATACGTCGATGGGTATGCCGTTTGGATAAATTGCAAACAGTTTATTGGCATCGGGATGGCAGTAATGCATCAGCAACAAAGGCCCTAAAAAACATTCGCTGAACTGCCTGTAAGCGATCCACGGTTTACCTTCCTCATAATGTTCAAAAGAGAGTGTATCAATAAAGACCGGTTTGCCTTTATAAAACTGAATGTTGAAAGGCGTTGCATCTTTCAATATCATCTCTTTTTTTAAAGATGCTAAGGCGATCTGCAGGGTAAGCAGGGCCGCATCTTTCCACATATCAAAACTCCATTCGTACGGATAGTTGATGAAGGGAATTTGTTGAGGCAGCAGAACTTTACCGTCATTAAAACCAAATTTCTCCAGGTCTGTTATTTCACAGTGGGCAATAAGCCTTTCTTTTTTTACCAGTTCCTCATACAAACCATTTGTCATTAGTTTTTCATACTGAGTTTCGTAACCCGGATGAACATAGCGATACACATCGCCCTCATGGGTAAAGACAAAACCACTTGTATCTCTATATGAAGCAGGATGGGATCGCATGTAAAAATTTATTGGGGGCATTATTCAACTGTATCTTTTTCGTCCTCCTTTTTTGTTTTTTTTCCGGTAAAAAATGCTTTTACACTTAACCAGAAATTCTTAAAGAAAAAGCTGACTCCTAAAACAGCAGCAATGATCATTTGTAAAATGTAACTGCCGCTTCCGGGATCGATGTACAGGAAAAAGAATTGCATAGTTGACTGTTAAAATCTACACGAATTTAGTAAAACAAACCAATAGCTGCTAATAACAATTGCCGCCGGCGTTATTGCTGTTAAGTAAACGCATGATCTTTTCTGTAGTTTCTGCAGAAGTTAAATAGTATGCCGTGGTTTTATTGATGGTAATAGCAAAAAACTTTGCCTCAAGTAACTGTTTAATGGAGTTGATTGTTTCTGAACTGATATTCTCCAGGTAAGCATCACTTACAATAAGCCAGCCATTTTGAAACCCGTCTGGTTGATTGAAACTAAGTTGCGGTTGATATGCAATAAATGGTTTAAACCCTTTTTGAACAGTATCAAGATTTAGAAATTGCTTTGTTGTGTTAAATTGATTGATGAGTGCAACATGTGTTTTTGTATCGTTATTTAAAAAATAATAAATGCTGGTACTAAAAACTGTTTGTTGCTTTAATTTTTGATCTATCGTTTTTAATGCGGTGTAGCCTTTGTGTAGTTTGTTATAGACCGGATAAGCAGTGGTCAACCACAATCCAAACGGTATCATCAAACAGAAAAAAGATTGTTGCATTTTTTTATTCAAAAAAATATTAAATATAAAAATCAATGCCAGGAAGCAATTGCATAGAATTGCCCATTTGTTATAGGGCGCAAAAAGAATGCAGATTAAAGTTACCAGTGTAAAAAAATAGCTGCCGCTGATACGGAGCCTTCTTATATGCTTTTCATTCAGCATAGTTTCCTGCAAACGGGTTGTAAAAATTATTACTGCAAAAGGAAAAAGAAAAAAGAATTGCCGCATATCATGACAAAGCGGAACATAAGGTGAAATTGAAAAAGGGAAATACAATGCCAGCAATAAAAGTGAAATGAATGTAATTTTCCAAAATCTGGTGCTGGAATTTTTGTTTTGGCTGCTGAATAAACCAGTAATTAAAAACAATAAAGGATAAGCACCGGTTAAAACAGCATTCAATGGAACGGTTACGGTAAGCCTTTTTAGCAGTTCTGTTTGCGGCAGGCACTGGTAACTGCATTCATTAAAATAGGCTGCATTTTTTATTTGCACAAAGCGGTAAAAGAGATCGCCGGTATTGATGTAGTAAAAAAGCAAATAGCCTGCTGCACCAATAAGAACGGTTGTTGCCAGCGCAAATACAAAATGACGGGATATTGTTTTACGGAAATAAAATAACACAATGGCTGTACCTGCATAAATCAAAACAATATTTTCCTTTACAAATAAGCCTGTCAGTAAAAGCAGGGCGGCCATAAAGCCACCGAATATATTTCGTTTTGTTGTAAGAATTCCGGTACTCTTTTTTATGAATAAGAAAACCAGTAATGCTATCAGGGCAATATATACATCGGGTAAATTGCCAAGGGTTGTTCGGGTAACAACAGGGTTAAAATATATTAATGAACTGACAAGCAGTATGGTTCGTATATTTTTTTGCAAGCCAGATTTAAAACAAACAACATATGCCAGGATGATCAATACAGATACCGAAGGCATGCACATGGAGAAGTCGTTAATGCCCAATAATTTAAACCACAATGCCTGGTAAAGTACTACCAGTGTTCTGCCGGCATAAATATCCTGTGCAAAGAACATATCATAACTGCCATTTAAAACATTGCTGCTTAAAAAAGCATAATGCAGATCGTCTGAGCCCTTAAAAGTATAAAAGCAGGCATACCTGGTAATGAGCATGATGAGTGTGACACAGCAAAATGCCAACAGTACAAAAAATCTTTTTTTATACAATTTTTTATCAGCTGAAAGTTCAACCATCTTCTTATAAACAATTAAATATGCAAAATACTATACTGTAAGTTAGGGAGATTGTGTGTTGTATAAACAGCAGTTTTATTAATTCAGTACATTTGAAATATTAAAAAAACTTTTATGGCCTTTATCAACTACAATACCAAAAACAAAGTAACCATTTTCCCGGGTGTACAAAGTGCTATGGAACATTCGGCACAAATTACCTACGGCTGTGTAACGCTGGAAAAAGGCGTAATAGTTCCGGTACACAGCCATCCGCACGAACAATGGACATATATACTGGAAGGGCAAATGGAATTTACATTGAACGAAGAAAAACAAATGTTGCTGCCGGGCATGGGTGCATTCATCGCTTCAAATGTACTGCATGGCGCTGTTGCAGTTACTGCCTGTAAGGTGATAGATGTGTTTACACCGGTGAGGGAGGAGTATAGGGAGTTGGGAGTTAGGAGTTAGGAGTTGAGAGTTGGGAGTCGGGAGTCAGGAATGAGAAATCATAAAGGTTGTTAATAATATTCATATCTCAGTGTAAAGGGAACTGTAATAGACGGATTGGACAGATCGTAAATAGATACTCCTGTTGCACTAACCGGGTAACCGGAGGCATTATAATTGTATGATGTTATATTAGATCCGTAGGCTGTACCCAGGTTTGGCCTATGCGACTGCGTAACCACTAGGTTGCGGGACCGTTCACTCAAGAATAAATAATCGCTGCCATTATAATAGTTAGCCAGGTACTTATTTGTGTTAAGTAGGTCGCAGGGATTCAGCCTGGAATTGTAAGTAAAGTTTTCTTTAAAATCCAGTGAAGTACCCGGAGCAAAATAACTCCTTTGTTCCGTAAGGCGTAATTGTGCATCCAGGAAAAGGGTATCAAGTGCTAAATAAACTAAAACTCCTGAACCGGGAGCTGTTTGAAAATAATTCATCCAGATCACCATATTGGTTCCATAGCTATATAAGTTACGCCTGGCTATGGTTCCGTTACTATTAAACTCTTCAGTTTTAATTAATTTATCCGTTGCATCATAGGTAAAATAATTTTTAAAAATTGTGCCATTTATAACCATAGAGTCCCGGGCCGGTTTATTTTCATTACCCGAATAGTAATAAAAGGTCTCATCCTTATCAAGAATTTGTACAGGAACAAAATTACTGTCCTCATTGGTAAAAGTATATTTGGATAGCCTGTTGTTTGCATCATATTCAAAATACTCAACAGAGGCTTGTTTGCTACCGGGGGCAGAAGTTATGATCCTTTTTATTTTGGTACCTGTACCAGGATTTGAACCACCACCAGTGCCGGGTGAAGCAGATTCTTCCTTTTCACAGGATACAAATAATAAAATTAGTAGTAACGGGTGAAATTGTTTCATGCAAATTGTTACGGAATTATAAAAATATACCTTGCCCAATATTCAAATATAATAATCTTTACCAAAAATAATAGAGTTAGTCTGCTTTTACCTTAAATGAAAAATGCTTCTGGCTGAGGTAACTGATGGTAACCACGATACAGGTTGTAATAAACTGGCTGAGCAATGCATTCATATAAAATATCTCTACAAACAGTTTGAGTAAAAGATAATTGAGTACGAGGTTAAAAGCAAAAGAAAGAAAATAACGTACCAGTTGTATCCTTCCTTTTAAATTGGAATCTACAAATACAACAAACTTCATCAGCAAAAAACCTACTACAAAATTTATGCAGAAAGAAACAAACAGCGCAGCAATATGCGGCTTGAATGCAAAGAATCCAAAATCAAAATTTTCCTGTTTAAAAATATACTGGTAGCTGATAAAATAAACCAGCAGGCCCAAAACCGTATTGCTTCCACCACAAACTGCATAACGAAAGGTTTGCTCCGGCATCAGTTTACGAAACGGTGGGTAAAAAAAATCGATGAATGCTATGATCTTGTCTTTTGCCATAGATTATTGTTGCTTCGCAACAAATTAGTTGCCACAGAAACACTGAAACACAGAAGAAAACATCCAAAAGCCTAAAACTTCTAAACCAATTAACGCCCGCCTGAACGAATTCATTCGGGCAGGGATTAACGCCCGCCCGGCTGAAGCCCGTTCGGACGGGGATTAACCAATTAACTATATAGTTCCGCCCTCGCTTCCTTCACCCTTTCATCAGCCAGGTATTCATCATACGTCATCAACTTATCAATCATACCTTTTGGTGTAAGTTCAATAATGCGGTTGGCAACGGTTTGCATAAACTGGTGATCGTGTGTTGTAAATAAAATGATGCTTTGGTAAGCCAGCATATTATCGTTAAAAGAAATGATACTCTCCAGGTCGAGGTGGTTGGTTGGCTCATCCAGTATCAGCACATTGGGATTCTGCAACATCATCTTACTGATCATGCAGCGCACTTTTTCGCCACCGCTTAATACATTGGTCTTCTTTAAAATTTCATCGCCGCTGAACAGCATCTTGCCCAAAAAACCACGTAAAAAATCCTCATCAACATCCTTGGTACCCGGCGGCACATACTGGCGCAGCCAATCCATCAGGTTTAATTTGCTGCCTGCAAAATATTCGCTGTTATCGTTGGGCAAATATGCCGTGGTAACGGTTGTGCCCCATTCGTAGGTTCCGCTGTTGGCTTTCATTTTACCGTTAATGATATCAAAAAAACTGGTAACTGCTATAGGGTCACGACTGATAAATGCGATCTTCTCTCCCTTCTGCACATCAAATTTTATCCTGTTAAAAACAGGTTTGCCATCGTTGCTTAAAAAGAGGTTATCAACTTTTAAAATTTCGTTACCCACTTCCCTGTCCTGCTTAAAAATAATACCGGGATATTTACGGTTACTGGGTGTAATATCTTCAATCACTAATTTTTCCAAAGCTTTTTTACGGGATGTGGCCTGTTTGCTTTTAGAAGCATTGGCGCTGAAACGGGCAATAAATTCAAGCAGGTCTTTACGCTTGTCTTCCATCTTCTTGTTCTTATCACCAAGTTGCCTGGCAGCCAGTTGCGAACTCTCGTACCAGAAACTATAGTTACCAGTATATACTTTTATTTTGCTGCGGTCCACATCTGCCACATGCGTACAAACTGCATCTAAAAAGTGACGATCGTGACTCACCACCAAAACAATATTTTCATAATCGGCTAAAAAATTCTCCAGCCAGCTTATGGTTTCTACATCCAGGTTATTGGTAGGCTCATCCAGCAATAAAATATCGGGGTTTCCAAAAATGGCTTGTGCCAGCAATACCCTTACTTTTATGTTTGCTGCAATGTCTTTCATCAGCGTCTGGTGCAGTTCATCTTTTACTCCCAAATCACTTAATAAAGTAGCGGCATCGCTTTCGGCAGTGTAACCGCCCATTTCTCCAAAATCATGTTCCAGGTCGCCGGCTTTAATACCATCAGCTTCTGTAAAATCTTCTTTGGCATAAATGGCATCCCGCTCATGCATTACCTTCCACATTTTTTTATGGCCCATCAACACGGTATTTAAAACGGTTGTTTCGTCAAACTCAAACTGGTTTTGGTTTAAAACAGCCATGCGTTCGCCGGGGGTAATATCAATGGTTCCCTTGTTGGGCTCAATTTCGCCGCTGATTATTTTTAAGAAAGTTGATTTACCGGCGCCATTGGCGCCAATTACACCGTAACAGTTTCCTTTGGTAAAGCTGATATTCACTTCATCAAACAAAACCCATTTGCCGTAAGCCAGCGTTATATTATTTGCACTTATCATAATTATTAAAAAGTGCGCAAAGATAAGGGTTTTGCGTTTTGTGTTTAGGGTTTTGAGTTAAAGAAATCTGCTGGTTCAAAACACCATCAACACAAAACCCAAAACTCCAAACTCGAA
>JANOVD010000131.1:0-2600 GCA_031417255.1 Chitinophagaceae bacterium | reverse complement strand
GCGGCCCTGAAGGGTGATTGTTTGGCCCGTAGTGCTTCCGCCGCCGCCGCCATTAACTACAACAACCTGTATTTCACCATCGGTTTCAATTTTTCTGCAGCCGGTAACCGTTATTGCCAGTAAGGCTGTTGCGTATAAGATGTACTTTTTCATTTCTGTATTTTTAGTTTTTAAATTTTATAATGAGTAATTAAATGTTAAACTGAAAGTGCTTCCGTATTTACGGGTAAACCGGTAAGCGTCTTTGTTTTTTTGAAAGCTTGTTTTACCACCGGCATTCTGGTAGAAATATTGAGTCTGGTTTAGTATGTCGGCAAAATTCAAACGTACTTCTGCTTTTTTCTTCAGCAATTTTTTTGCTAACTGCAGATCAAATAAAGGCCTTGGTGCTTCATAAATATCCGGTGCACCGCCAACGATATCACCCACCAGGTAAATTCTTTCACCAATCTGGTTATACAAAAGCGTTACGTTTAAACCATATTTTTCCAGGTCGTAAAGCAATCCAAAATTCAGTATGTAAGGCGACTGGCCCTGTAATGACCTGTCAACCTGTAGGGCTTCATCTTTTACACGGCTGCGTATGTATGCAGCATTAGCCTGAAAAGTGAAGTTCTTTAATACTTTAACGAAATCAAGTTTTTTACGCATCTCAACTTCAACTCCATACGAGTGTGCTTTTTTTGCATTGGCATAATTTAATGTGCTGGCTCCACCACCAAGGCCGTTGAATATTTGCTCAATTGGGTTGGAAAAATCTTTATAGAATATGCCTGCATTGATAACTTCACCTGCTCTTGGATATATTTCGTAACGGAGATCGAAATTGGAAATTTTGGTTCTTTTCAAAAGTGGATTTCCCTGAACAGATGCGTTCAGTTCAAAATCATACAGGTTTAAAGATGACAGTTCACGAAGCTCGGGGCGAATTACAGTTTGCGAACCCGATAAACGGATGTTGGTTTTATTATTGAGTTTATAAGTTGCATTTAAACCCGGAAGAAAATCAGTTACTTCGGAATAAGTATGACGGGGATCCCATTTTTTTACACTGCCAATCAACTGGTCGTAGCTTTCAACACGTAAACCCCATACAATCCTTAATTTATCAGTGAACTGGTTTTCAAATTGTAAATATCCTGCATTAAGAATGGTGTTGGCTATGTAGCGAAATGTGTTTCCTTTAATGGCATCAAAGGCAAAATTATTATCGGTTCCATTACCAAAATTTGAAGGTGCAAAAACCTGGTCAGCAGCTAATAGTCTTAAAGCAGGATTGTCTTTTGGAAGGTAATTTGCAAAAAGCTTTGCATCATACAAACGATCCTTGATCTGCAGCATGTACCCGCCTTTAATTACCTGTGCCTGGTTAAGCCATTTAAAATTATAGCTCAAATCGCCACCGGCGGTATATATATAGTCGCTTAAACTTTGATAGATGCGGCTGCCGCTTTGTTGCGAAAGTGTATTGGAAAGAAGCAGTGTATATGGATCCTGTGTATTGCTTGTTTTGGAATATAAAATACGGCGCTGGTCAGGTATATAGCCATCCAGGATATTGAAAGCGCCATACCATTTTAATTTAACCTGGTTTATAATACTATGCTCGCCCGCTGCCTGTACTGTAAAAAAAGTATTTTCTTTAAATGTAAATTGACTGCCTTTCAGTTGTTCATTCCTTGAGTAATCTTCTCCGTTACGTTGCGTAACTGAATTTGGAGCATTAACATTAACAATTGTTTTTACCGAAACTTTATGACGTGGGTTAAGCTGCAGGCTTATACTGCCCAAAGCACCCACCGAAACATCCTGCTGGTATTTGGCATCATTATATTCAGAAATAACGCTTACTTCATTTGTAATATCATCTATTGCATTGGATTTGTTAAGCAGTTTAAGGTACCTGGTGCTTTTATTGTATGTAATTCCAAAAATACCTCCAAGTTTTTTACCAAATACATTTGTTGTAAATCCGCCATTAGCCTGAAAAGAAAGATTTAAAGGGGCTGTGCTTTCTGTTGGTGCCCAGTTATTGCGCATTTGTTTACCAACAGCAGTTTTTTCTGCAGGCAATAAAATATCAAATTCTGCCTTCCTGGTATAATCTGTTGGTAAACTTCTGGTTCCATCATCAACACCCAGCCAATCTGTTTTTCCGCTCTGGCCATCTTTCAAAATTTTCTCTCCAATTGTTTGTGTGTTGAACCCTGTTCCGAGCTGAATAGTAAAGAAATTTTTTGTTGGGATATCTTTTGTGTTTACCTGTATCAAGCCACCGGCCCACTCGCCGGGGTATTCGGGCACAAATGCTTTATTGATAATAATATTATCAATCATGGCAGCAGGTATCAGATCGAATGAAAATGTTTTGCGGTCAGGTTCGGTACTTGTTAATAAAATTCCATTAAGCATTGCCTGGTTGTATCGGTCGGCCAAGCCTCTTATTACAATAAACTTACCTTCCTGTATACTGGCTCCGGGTGTACGTTTCAGCACTTCCCCTGTGTTTTTATCGGGGCTTCTTCTGATAGCCTCGGCAGAAATTACAGAAGCCACGGTATTGGTATTTTTTTGAAAGCTGATCAATGCATTTACACTTT
>JANOVD010000130.1:0-2116 GCA_031417255.1 Chitinophagaceae bacterium | reverse complement strand
GCCAGCTGCCAGGCCAGGGTACTATTACCGCATGATGACCAGCCATCAATAGTGATGATTAAATTTTACATTGATGCAAAAATCAGTATTACTCAACAATTATAAAAATAAAAAAAGAGTTGCACAACAAGTACAACTCTTTTTTCAACATTTATTCTTTAAAATTATGCCTCCGATTTTTTTTCTTTCTTCTTCTCTTCTTTCTTCAACACAAATCTTATCTTCTCGCCTGTTTCATCCATTTCAGCTACCATCACATCTCCGTTCTTAATGTTCATGTTTAGTATTTCTTCTGCTAAAGGATCTTCTAAATATTTTTGAATGGCCCTGTGCAAAGGCCTGGCGCCAAACTGTGCATCGTAACCTTTATCGGCAATAAAGCTTTTAGCTTCGGGTGTTAATTCCATACCCAAACCAAGGTTTGTCAAACGCTTCATAACTCCCTTCATTACAATATCAATGATCTCAAAAATATTTTCCCTGTTCAGTGAGTTAAAGACAACTACATCATCAATCCTGTTTAAAAACTCGGGACTAAAAGTACGCTTCAATGCTTTTTCAATTACCGCTTTGTTATTTTCATCTGCATTTTCCATACGGTTGGCGGTTGCAAATCCTACACCGTCACCAAAGTCCTTTAACTGGCGGGCGCCAATATTGGATGTCATGATGATCATCGTATTTTTAAAATCAATTTTTCGGCCCATTCCATCTGTTAACTGGCCATCATCCAGCACCTGTAACAAAATATTATAAATATCCGGGTGCGCTTTTTCAATTTCATCCAGCAGAATTACACTATAGGGTTTACGGCGCACTTTTTCTGTTAACTGGCCGCCTTCTTCGTAACCCACGTACCCGGGAGGTGCACCAATTAAACGGCTAACAGTAAATTTCTCCATGTATTCACTCATGTCAATCCGTATCAGCGCATCATCACTGTCGAACATATACCTGGCCAATGCCCTTGCCAACTCTGTTTTACCAACGCCGGTAGGCCCAAGGAAAATAAATGTACCAATCGGTTTTTTAGGGTCTTTTAATCCTACCCGGTTACGCTGTATAGCTTTTACTACTTTTGAAATGGCTTCTTTTTGCCCTACAACGGCACCCTGCAAATCATCGGCCATACGGCGCAGTTTATCGGTTTCGGCCTGTACCATACGTTTTACCGGGATACCTGTCATCATGTGTACTACTTCGGCAATATCTTCCTCTTCAATAGGAAAACGTTTGTGTTTGCTTTCCTCTTCCCAGGCATTTTTAGCGGCTTCCAGTTCTTCCTGAAGTCGTTTTTCAGTATCCCGTAATGAAGCAGCTTCTTCAAAACGCTGGCTCTTCACCACTTTATTTTTTTCAAGCTTGATGTCTTCTATCTTTTTTTCCAGTTCAATAATATCGGCAGGCACATTTATGTTTTTAATGTGTTTCCTTGCTCCTACTTCGTCCAGAACATCAATTGCTTTATCGGGTAACAACCGATCGGTCATATAGCGGTCGCTCAGTTTTACACAGGCTTCAATCGCTTCCTGGCTGTAGGTAACATTATGGTAATCTTCGTACTTACTTTTAATGTTGTTTAAAATTTCGATGGTTTCTTCAACCGAAGGTTGCTCAACCAATACTTTTTGAAAACGACGATCCAGTGCGCCGTCTTTTTCAATGTGCATACGGTACTCATCTAATGTAGACGCACCAATACATTGCAACTCTCCTCTTGCCAATGCCGGTTTAAAAATATTGGAAGCATCCAATGATCCACTTGCACCTCCTGCACCAACTATGGTGTGTATCTCATCAATAAATAAAATAACATCCCTGTTCTTTTCCAGTTCGTTCATAATGGCTTTCATCCGCTCTTCAAACTGTCCACGGTATTTTGTACCGGCAACCAATGCTGCCAGATCCAGACTAACCACTCTTTTATCAAACAAAACACGGGAAACTTTACGCTGCACAATCCTAAGCGCCAAACCCTCTACTATGGCGGTTTTACCCACACCGGGCTCGCCAATTAAAATAGGATTATTTTTTTTTCGGCGTGATAGTATTTGAGAAACTCTTTCTATTTCAACTTCTCTGCCAACTATCGGGTCTAAAGAACCATTCTCGGCAA
>JANOVD010000129.1:0-3941 GCA_031417255.1 Chitinophagaceae bacterium | reverse complement strand
AACCAGTTGATTGTTTTTGGTGATGGTACCGATGCAGAAACAAAACTCGGTAAACTAAAAATGTTTTACCAGGAGATAATGGTTAAAGCCGGATGGAATAATTACAGTGTCATCGATCTGCAGTACAAAAACCAGGTGGTTGCAAAAAGAAAAGGAGCAGAGGATATTGCTGCCGATTCATTACGCACACTGCAGCTGATGCAAATGATTGCAGAACGTGCACAAAAATCTGCAGATGATTCTTTGCAAACCATACAGCAGGATAATATTAAAAATACAGTTGACAGTACCATGATCCAGCAATCCATTCAGCGGGATGACAATGATGAATCGCCTGCCCCAGATGGATTGCCCGGCCAACAAATAGTTCAATACAATCAACCTGTTAAAAAAAATGATAAACCGGTAGCAGTGAAAAGAGAAACAAAACCGGTTTTAATACCAGCGCCTGCAAAGAATGACACAAAACAACCTAAGGCGGTATTAAAAAAGAAAAACGATTATTAAACCAAATGCTTAATAAACCAAACACAATACAAACACAAAACATACAATTATGAATAAGGAACAACCCATCATCGTAGGTCTCGACATCGGCACCACAAAAATTGCTGCCATTGCCGGACGTAAAAATGAGTACGGCAAGCTTGAAATACTTGGCTTTGGCCGTGCCAACAGTAATGGTGTACAACATGGAATGGTGATGAACATCGATCAAACCATAAAAGCCATTGAGCTGGCTTTAAAAAACTGTTACGACTCCAATCCCAACCTGGAGATTGGAGAAGTATATGTTGGTATTGCAGGGCATCATATAAAAAGTTTGCAAACCCGTGGCGATATTGTGCGACAGAGTATTGAAGAAGAGATAAGACAGGAAGAAATCGACAGGCTGGTTGCTGACCAGTACAGAACTTATATTCCGGCAGGCGACCAGATCATTGATGTGATACCGCAGGAATTTACGGTGGATAATTTTCAAAATATTCCAAACCCCATTGGTTACAGCGGTGTAAAAGTTGGCGCTAATTTTCACATCATCACCGGCGATAAAAATGCGATACGCAATATTAACCGCAGTGTTGATAAAGCCGGATTGATAACAAAAGATTTAGTGTTGCAACCACTGGCCTCAGCAGCCGCAGTTATGTGCGATCAGGACCTGGAAGCAGGTGTTGCCATTGTAGATATTGGTGGCGGCACTACCGACTTGGCAGTTTTTTATGAAGGCATTTTAAAACATACTGCCGTTATTCCATTCGGTGGCGAAAATATTACCAACGATATTAAAAACGGATTGGGTGTTTTAAAAACACAGGCCGAGCAAATGAAAATTCAATTTGGCAGTGCATTGAGTGATGAAGCAAAAGCCAATGCATTCATCACCATACCGGGTTTACGTGGTATGGCGCCAAAAGAAATTTCGGTTAAAAATCTTGCAGGCATCATCCAGGCACGCATGAGTGAGATCATGGATTTTGTAACCTATCATTTAAAGCAGGTTGGGTTGGATACACGAATGCTGAACGGTGGTGTGATACTTACCGGTGGCGGCTCTCAACTGAAACATTTAATTCAGTTAACAGAATATGTTACCGGGCTTAATGCAAGGATCGGTTATCCAAACGAACATTTAGCCGGTGGCCATATTGAAGAACTGGCCAAGCCAATGTACAGCACCTGTATTGGTTTAATACTGAAAGGATACAATGATTACGAAAATAAGAACAAACAATTTGAAGAGCAGTTCAAAAGGGTAGAAGTGCCCGGTTCATTACAACAGCAGCCGGTTGATGAAACTTTGGATGTTGTTAATGAAAACGGCACCGTAAAAGTTAAGCAGCGTAAATCACTGAAAAATTTTATGGATGGATTTAAGAACGGTTTGATTGATCTGTTTAAGGAGGAAGAGGATGCAAAATTATAGGCGGCCCCTCCTAACCTCCCCGGAGGGGAGGAACAGGGCAAGATTTCAATAATATAAGTTCTTTTAATTACTATAATATACTAACCATTATTTTTTATGCAGCGATACAAAAAAACTGCATGTAACTGCTGGTTCCAATTCCTCCCCTCTGGGGAGGTTAGGAGGGGCCGCTAAAATTTTAAATTATGATACATTTTGATTTGCCAAAAGATCAATCCTCCATCATCAAAGTAATTGGTGTAGGTGGTGGCGGAAGCAATGCGGTAAACCACATGTTTTCGCAAAATATTGAAGGTGTGAATTTTATTATCTGTAACACAGATGCACAGGCCATTGCACAAAGCAAAGTGCCTAATAAAATTCAACTGGGCCCGCATTTAACGCAGGGCCTCGGTGCCGGTGCCAATCCCGAAATTGGCCGGCAGGCAACAGAAGAAAGCCTGGAAGAAATAAAACGGATCCTTGAAGTAAATACCAAAATGGCATTCATCACTGCAGGTATGGGTGGCGGTACCGGAACAGGCGGTGCTCCCATTCTTGCAAAAATTTGTAAGGACCTGGGCATTCTTACTGTTGGTATTGTAACCACTCCATTTGCTTATGAAGGCAAAAAAAGAATTGCCCAGGCAGAAGAAGGCGTGCGGTTGTTGAAAGACCATGTTGACACTTTGCTGGTTATCAGCAATGATAAACTGCGCCACCAGTTTGGTAATTTAAAAATGAAAGAAGCATTTGCAAAAGCTGATAATGTTTTGGCTACTGCCGCAAAATGTATCACCGATGTAATTAACAGTACCGGGCAGATCAATGTGGATTTTGCCGATGTATGCACCGTGATGATCAATGGAGGTGTTGCCATTTTAGGTAGTGCTGCAGAAGAAGGTGAAAACAGGGCACAAGCTGCCATTGAAAATGCAATCAACTCGCCATTACTTAATGATAATGATATAAGAGGTGCCAAATGGATTTTGATCAACATCAATTCATCAGAAGGAGAACATGAGTTTACCATGGATGAAGTAGAGATCATTCAGAATTATTTATTGAGCCAGGCCGGTGATGGTACTGATGTGATATTAGGTTTGGGATATGATAATAGTTTGGGTGGAAAGATCGGCATCACTTTAATTGCAACCGGTTTCGACCATAAAGATCCGTTTGAGAAAAAATCTGAAATCAACAAAGAGCAGAAAGATGAAAAAATTGTGATGACACTGGAGATGCCTGTTAAACAGGAACACCTGCCTGCCGGACAGGCAGGGAAAATAATGCAGCAACCTGCTCTGCACCCGATAGCTATCGGGTTTGAAGACAGTTCGACTTCGCTCACTGCTGAGGATGAAGAAGAGGCTATTGCTGAAATTACCGAACAGCCTGCATTACAGGATATAGAAGATGATCTTATGCCTACTTTAAAAGAAACTGAAGAAGAAATAACCATAGTGGAATTACCAAGTAAAACTACTGGGGATAAATTGGATGAAGCTCCTGTGTTTTTTGAAATATCTTCGGCTTCAGATCAGGTTCCTGTTATGGAATTTGACATTCCACAAAGTCCACATCCCGTTGATAAACCAGCAAAAATTCAGGAAGAAATAATTGTAGTTAATAAAGATGCTAGCACCCCTCCTTCGTCTGGAGGGTACCTGGCTAAACCTTCACAAATTTATGTGGAGGAGCAGCCAAAACCAGAATCCAATTCGATTGATGAGCTACTATCAGCGCAGGAAAATCAACAGGAAGACGAACCTGTAATTGAAATGCAGTTGGTAGTTAAACACCATCAAGCGGCGGAGGAGGAGCAACATGTACAAACAACTCAGCCCATCATGATTTCCGATGTTGAGGAGCCTGCAATGCAGGACGAAACAGAGGATCTTCGGCGCAGGGCCATGGATCGGATTGCAAAACTGCGTAACCTGTCGTTCAACATTAACGCAGCCGATCCTAATAATGAGTTTGAAACGGTGCCTGCTTACCTTCGCCGCAATATGGAATTACACAATTCCATTGC
>JANOVD010000128.1:0-1867 GCA_031417255.1 Chitinophagaceae bacterium | reverse complement strand
TCAAGAAACTAAAATTATTAACCTTACTTAAATTATATCATCATGGAAGGAACAATTGGAGAAATAAGAATGTTTGCAGGTACTTTTAACCCCCGTACCTGGGCATTTTGCCAAAATCAGATTTTACCCATCGCACAAAATACAGCACTGTTTTCAATACTGGGTACCACCTATGGGGGTAATGGCCAAACTACATTTGCCTTGCCCGATTTCCGCGGCAGGGTACCTGTAGGAGTGGGCACAGGCCCCGGGCTATCTAATTACCAGTTAGGGCAAATGGGCGGTACAGAAACCTTTACCATTGCCAATGCCAATTTTCCGGCGCATACCCATCCATTCAGCGGCTCTGTTACCATGCCCGGCAATGCTGCTGCAGGTAATGCCGATGCTCCTGCAAACGCTTATCCAGCAACGCTTACCGGTACACCTATGTATTCAACCGTAAATAACGGCAGCGGTTTAGGCAATATGCAACTGGCACTTACGGCTGCTGCTGCCGGTTCGGTTTCACCACAGCCGGTTAGTAATATTCAGCCGGTAATGGGTATGAATTATATCATTTGTATGTTTGGTGTTTTTCCTTCAAGGAATTAATATTTTTTGTAAATATCAGTATGAACCTGTTGAACCTTCGTTTAAAATAGTGGTTTCACCAGGTTCATTTTAATATTCAAAATATTATAACAAATGCATCTTTATTATTTTAATTATTTTTTTTGATCAGATTTTACACAGTATAAACAAGTATGTTTACAATAGGCGTTCTTTTACCTGGGTCCACCCTTTACCCATCCATCGGTATGGATTTTTTACAGGGGATAAAGGCATGTTTTAAATTTCATCAATACCCACCCGTAGATATTAAAGTGGAGCTGGTCAGTTTCGGGCTCAAGGATGATGAGATATATAACGCTGCTGAAAAAATGTTACTTGTTGGTAATGCCGATGTGGTGGTAGTGTATGCAGGTGATCATCATGCCGAAAAACTGGCGCCTTTATTTGCTGCAGCAGGTAAACTGCTCATCATCACCAATGCAGGAGCCAGTTACCCGCTTTACAGTGAAAAAATCAGCCATACCATCTTTCACTCTTTCAATGACTGCCTCTGTTCTTTTCTTACCGGCAAATATGCAGCCCGGCAGGAGGGCGGGCATGCAGCCATCATGGCCACTTCCTTTTTTGATGGCGGATACACGCATGCACATGCCATGAACAATGCTTTTACCCTGGCGGGAGGGCAGGTCATGCACAATTTTGTAAGTCATTATAAAAAGGAAGAATTTAATACTGATACTTTAACTGGTTTTATAAAAGATAATCCGGATACGGGGAAAATACTGGCTTTGTACAGCGGCGATATGGCACGTTTGTTTTTTGAAAAAATGTTGCCGGTGCAGGAGCAATACAAACTGCAATGGTATGTTTCACCCATGATGCTCGACGGCACCCCGGGTGATTTTACCGAACCCAAACCGGTGGTGCCCGACATGTGCGGCTACACTAACTGGTTACCTGAACTGGAAAATGAAATCAATCAACAGTTCATACAATATTTCAGAACTGAAAACGGTAAAGAAGCCAATCTTTTTTCCATGCAGGGATGGGAGAGCGCTTTGCTGGTTATGCAATACCTAAAACTAAGGCAGGATGCACCCGGTACCGAAGTGGCCATCAATTTACTTAAAACCGGAAATATAAACAGTCCCAGGGGGGTACTTGTTTTAAATGAGCAAAGGCACATATTGGGCCCTGCACATTTTGCAGAAGCGACCGGCAAGCTGCAGGTTATCATAAAAGAAAGTGTTACCAATCTTCAGTCATCCTGGGATGAAATGTGTACACAAATACCAACAGAGCCTGTTTCTTC
>JANOVD010000127.1:0-2291 GCA_031417255.1 Chitinophagaceae bacterium | reverse complement strand
TTATAAAATTTATTTTTAAATTCTTGGGCGTATTTACGGTTTTCTTTTTTTTTTCCGTTTAGACCCCGCAAGACGGTTACTCCCCGCAAAAAACTGCTACTAAATAAACAAAAATGATCGCAACCAAAACGATACCTGACTTTTCCTTATCACCTCATGTTGACCAGGTGGGTATTGAAGAACGAGCATCACGGTTTACCAAGCGGAGTATTAAAAATGAAAGCAAGCTGAATGGCTTGATGCTTGCGCTGAACATGATTGATCTTACCACACTGGAAGGAAAAGATACCGATGGAAAAGTAAAACAGCTTTGTTACAAAGCCATTCATTTGCATGACTCCTACCCGGATTTACCAACAGTGGCAGCTATTTGTGTTTACCCCAGTATGGTTAAAGTTGCAAAGAAAGCGCTGGAAGGTTCGGGAGTAAAAGTAGCATCGGTAGCAACTGCATTCCCCAGCGGCCAGGCACCACGTGATGTAAAAATAAGAGATACAAAATATGCAGTACAGAACGGAGCCGATGAAGTGGACATGGTAATATCCAGAGGAAAATTTTTAGAAGGCGAATACAATTTTGTATTTGATGAAATTGCTGCCATTAAAGAAGCCTGTGGAGATGCAAGACTGAAAGTTATTTTAGAAACCGGCGAACTGGTTACTTATGATAAAGTGCGTAAAGCAAGTGATATTGCCATGTATGCCGGCGCCGATTTTATTAAAACATCAACCGGTAAAATTTCTCCGGCGGCAACCATGCCGGTAACATTGGTAATGCTGGAAGCCATCCGGGATTTTTATTACAAGACAGGAAAAAAGATTGCGATGAAACCTGCCGGTGGTATTTCAAAATCGAAACTGGCTTTGCATTACCTGGTAATGCTGAACGAAACGCTTGGTGAGGGCTGGATGAATAACGAATGGTTCAGGTTTGGCGCAAGCAGCCTGGCCAATGATATACTGATGCAGTTGATGAAACTGAAGACGGGTGTTTACCAGTCAGCAAATTATTTCTCAATCGATTAAACTTATTTAATGGCAACAAAAAAAAGCAATACAATAAAACTTAAGTTTGATTCAGCCCGGAATTTGGCTCCAGCTCCTGAAAGCAAAAGTGCAGCAAAAATAGATCCACAGTACGATCTGTTCATCAACGGCAAATTTGAAAAACCGTTGAGCAAAAAACATTTTGCAACCATCAACCCGGCTACAGAAGAAAAATTATCCATGATCGCGGAAGCCAATACGGCTGATGTAAACAAAGCTGTGAAAGCTGCAAGAACTGCATACGACACAACCTGGAAAAAAATGCCTGCTGCCGAAAGGGCAAAATATATTTACCGTATTGCCCGTATGATACAGGAACGTGCAAGAGAGTTTGCCATCATTGAAACTCTGGATGGCGGCAAACCCATCCGTGAGAGTCGTGACTTTGATGTACCAACTGCGGCCAATCATTTCTTTTATTATGCAGGTTGGGCTGATAAACTTGAGTACGCTTTCCCAAATCGAAGAACAGAACCTTTGGGTGTTGCAGGACAAATAATTCCATGGAATTTTCCTTTATTGATGGCAGCCTGGAAAATTGCACCAGCATTAGCTTGTGGAAATACGGTTGTTTTAAAACCCGCAGAAAATACTTCACTCACTGCATTAAAGCTTGCGGAAATTATACAGGAAGCTGACCTGCCGCCTGGTGTTGTAAATATTATTACCGGTGCAGGTGCAACGGGCGCTGCCATGGTTAATCATGCAGACGTAAATAAAATTGCATTCACCGGCAGTACCGATGTTGGAAAAATTATCCAACGTGCCATCGCAGGCACCAATAAAAAAGCAACTTTAGAATTAGGTGGCAAAGCTGCAAACATTATTTTTGATGATGCACCGATTGACCAGGCGGTAGAAGGTGTTATCAATGGCATCTTTTTTAACCAGGGCCATGTGTGCTGTGCAGGTTCAAGATTATATGTGCAGGAATCTGTTTTTAAAGAAGTGGTGCGTAAATTAAAAGATAGGTTGGAAACATTAATTGTTGGCGACCCTATGGATAAGAACACAGATATAGGCGCCATCAATTCAAAAGCACAATTAGACATCATTAATAAATACATTAAAATTGGCCAGCAGGAAGGCGCAGAAATGTACCAGAGTTCATGTGCTTTACCAAAAAAAGGATTTTATTGCAGGCCAACCATCTTCACCAACGTTGCACAAAGCAACCGCATTGCACAGGAAGAAATTTTTGGGCCGGTGCTGGCTATACAGAGTTTCAGAACAGATGATGAAGTG
>JANOVD010000126.1:0-1891 GCA_031417255.1 Chitinophagaceae bacterium | reverse complement strand
GCACCTATTACATCCGGGCGACCAGCGCCAGTGCGGCGATGGGCAACTACCGGGTGCGGGTGGACCTGATGCGCGGGCGTCCGCTCGAGACTGACGCGGGTTATGCGAACGACAGTGTGGCCGGGGCCAGCGGGGTGGTGCTGGTGCAGTCGGGGAACCACCGGCTGGGGCAGACGGCGGGGCTGGTGATGGGGCCGGAGGGGGCGAACTTCGACGAGGACTTGTACGCGTTGGGGCTGCTCAACGCGGGCAACGTGATCGAGCTGACGGTGCGGACACCGGGCAACGGGAGCCTGCTCCCGCTTTTGAGCGTGGTGGACGAGAACTACAACCTGCTGGCCAACCAATCGAATGTGTGGAGCGGGAAGTTCCGGGCGGTGGTGCCGGCCAACGGGAACTACTATGCGCTGGTGAGCAGTTGGGTGCCCTATGGCGGGAGCCTGTATGTGCCGCTGACGCTGGGCGGCGGGGCCTGGAGCTGGACGCAGCTGGAGAGCAACGCGGTCGCTTTGGGGGGGCACCTGGTGACGATCAACGACGCGGCCGAGCAGGCGTGGGTGTGGAGCACGTTCACCCGGCTGGGGAACTTTTGGATCGGGCTCAACGACCTGGCCGTGGAAGGGACGTTCGGGTGGGTGAGCGGAGCCTCCTTGGGCTACAGCAACTGGGGCAGCGGCTATCCGCGGGTCAATGTTGCCTGGGACGGGGGCTATCTGGAAGTCAGTGACGGGAAGTGGCGCGACTACGACGCGCAGGCCGCGGTGCGCGGGCTGATCGAAGTGGCGGCGCCCGGGGCGCCGACCGGGGGCGGGCCGGGGATCTACGGGCAATACCTGCTGGACATCGACGTCTCCGATCCCGTGCCGCCGCGCGTGACCAGCGTGAGCCGGTTGCCGGCGCCGGGCACGACCAACACGACGGCGCTGAGTTCCTTTGGGGTGACGGTGAGCGAAGCCTTGCGGCCCAGCAGCGTGAACACGCCGGCCTACACCCATGCCACGTATAACGGACACACCTACTGGGTGACGCCCGGCAACATGACGTGGGGCAATGCGCAAGCCCTGGCCCAAAGCATGGGCGGACATCTGGTGAGCCTCAACGACACGGCGGAGAACCAGTGGGTGCGGACGAACCTGGTGGGAGCGGCCACGATGTGGATCGGGTTCAACGACGTGGCCAGCGAAGGCACCTACGGATGGGCCAGCGGCCAGGCGTTGAGCTACACCAACTGGGGCGGAGGCCAGCCCAACGGCAGTGCGGACCCCAGCTACTATGACTGGGCGGTGATGCAGTCCGACGGGCGCTGGTACAGCTACGATCACATCGGCACGACGCGACCGGGCATCATCGAGTTTGACAGCGCGCTGGACAGCGATGGGGACGGGCTGCCCGACGCGATCGACTGGGCGGTGAACGATCCGTACAACGGCTGGGATCTGCGCGAAGCCGGAGGCGACACCTTCTTCGACACGCCGGATGACGTGCGCTACCAGGTGGTGGTGAGCCCGGTGTACGGCAGCGGCACCAGCCTGAGCCTGATTATTGCGGACGGGCCATTGGGCAGCGGGCACTACCGGTTCCGGATGCTGCCCTCGATCCGGGACGTGGTGGACAATGCGCTGGATGGCAATGGCGACGGCGTCGGTGGGGACGCCTACGTCCAGATCTTCGACCTCCTCCTGCCCACCGGCTTTGTGTTTGAAGGCCGCAACAACGAGAGCTTCGCCTCCGCCTCCGCCCTGACCCTGGTGGAGAACCCGCCCGGCAGCGGCTATTACCAGACGGCGGTGTTTGGGCTGGGCTCGATCGATCCAGCGGGCGAAGCGGATTACTGGAGCTTTGTCGGGCAGGCCGGTGATCGAGTGGCGGTGTGGATGGACGGGCTGAGCGG
>JANOVD010000125.1:0-3440 GCA_031417255.1 Chitinophagaceae bacterium | reverse complement strand
GAACGAATTTTTTAGGAGAGGTTTGCGCTTTGGCAAAGTGGCCAATTTCGGCCTTTACGGAGTGCTTTTCTTTTTTATCACCAAATGCTATCTGGAGAGCATTGTATCCGTCTGTTTCAACGGTTTTCTTTTGTGTAACCACGCATGGGCCGGCTTCAATTATAGTAACAGCAGTTTGCCTGCCACTTGCATCGAAGATACTCGTCATGCCGATTTTCTTACCAATAATACTTTTCATTGTATCTTGTTTATATCCAGCGCTCTCGCCTGAGGTGAGAGATAGATGTTCAATATTTTTTGTTTTAAGAACTTACCTTCTGCTATCCTGAGCGGAGTCGAAGGACCCTCACCCAGGCAGTTCATCAGGCTTTGATCTCAACATCAACACCACTAGGTAAGTCTAACTTACTTAAAGCATCTACCGTACGGCTGCTGCTGGTGTAAATGTCTAATAAACGCTTGTGCGTACAGAGTTGAAACTGCTCACGTGCTTTTTTATTTACGTGAGGAGAACGCAACACGGTAAAGATTTTCTTGTGTGTAGGCAAAGGAATTGGTCCTGTTACCACAGCGCCCGTACTACGTACAGTTTTTACAATCTTTTCTGCTGATTTATCAACCAGGTTATGGTCGTAAGACTGCAATTTTATTCTGATTCTCTGTGACATATAAAAAGAACTTTTTAAATACCGTTTTTTAATTTGGAGTGCAAAGGTAAGGGTTGATAAGTAAACAGCAAAAGAAAGCTTAAAGTATTTTTAGAAATACTTTTTAAGCTGTTTAATACGCCGGAAAAGATGAAATAAAGGGAAAAACGTGTAATTAATCTGTTTTATTTACAGAAGCACCACTGCTTACCGTCTTATTTACATTAGCTGCTCCATGATAAGTTACAGTTACGCCACTGCTGGCCGTAGCATTTAAACTAACACTTGCATGAACTTTAGCACTGGCGCCGCTGCTTACGCTAACCTTGGTATTTTCACTTAAAAGGTCCCAGGATCTGATCTCTGCGCCACTGGAAGCCTCTGTGCTGTAAGTTTTTGTTTTCCCGTTTAAGGTTATAGATGCACCACTGCTTGCATCTGCTTCTACCTCGGGGGCATCTACTTCTGTTTTTATACTTGCCCCGTTTGAGGACTTGAAGATTAATTTATCGCTGCCTGCCAAAACATCCTGAACAACAACTTCGGCTGATGCCGATGCTTTTATTGTTTTTAACGAAGGGGTTGTTACGTAAATCTTCATGCGAACATCGGAATAGTTATGCAGGTCTTCTGTACTTATTTTTAAGGTATTTCCTACGGTTGATATTTCAATGTACTTCATAATATTATCATCAGCTTCTACTACAACAGAAGTAACAGGGCCAATTTTAACTTCTACTTCAAAACCTCCGCCAACAGTAATTCCATCAAAATTACCTGCAGGTCGGGTTTCTGTGATGATATTTCCACTGCCGGTTGTATATTGGCAAGAGACTAATGTAACAAGAGTAAAAAGTATGATTAAGCTATTTTTCATAACAGTCAATTTAAGCAAATATAAAAAATTGTGCCGTTAAACTCAATCATAAGCACCCAATTACATCCAAGTATTACCGATAGAATTTTACAGTTAGTTCTATAGGTATTTACCAAATGCCCACACACAAAGCCTTGCACGAATTTCAGCCACCTCACTTTAGCTTTAAATGAAATTCCATTTGGTATTATTATTTACCTTCGCTGCTCTATGACAGAAAAAATACTTATCCTCGATTTTGGTTCTCAATACACTCAACTTATTGCCCGTACAGTAAGAGAAGCTAATGTTTATTGTGAGATCATCCCGTTTAATAAAGAAATAATTTACGAACCCGGTTTACTGGGTATCATACTGGGTGGCTCTCCTTTTTCGGTTAATGAAGAAAATGCACTGCTGGTTGATATAAAATCCATGACTACAAAAGTGCCGGTATTGGGGATTTGCTATGGGGCCCAGTTAACAGCAAAATTATATGGCGGCAAAGTAGAAAAAAGTGAGAAAAGGGAATATGGCCGTGCAATTTTTACCATTACTAAAGAAGATGCTCTTTTACAAAATGTTTCTGCTTCATCGCAGGTATGGATGAGTCATAGCGATACGATAAAAGAATTGCCCGATGGATTTGAATTGCTGGGTACTACCGAAAGCATTCCGGTGGCAGCATTTAAGCTGCCAACTGCTAACTGTCAACTGCCAACTGCATTTCCCTTATACGGCTTACAGTTTCATCCCGAAGTGTATCATTCTGCCGAAGGCAAAACCATTATTAAAAACTTTTTAGTAAATATTTGCGGCTGCAGCCAGGATTGGACTCCGGCGCATTTTATTACCGATACGGTTGAAGCCCTGAAAAAACAAATCGGCAATAAAAAAGTAATTATGGGCCTTAGTGGCGGTGTAGACAGTACGGTTGCTGCTACATTAATACATAGAGCCATTGGCGAAAACCTGTACGGAATTTTTGTTGATAACGGTGTATTACGTAAGCATGAATTTGAAGATGTTTTAGAAATTTATAAAAAACTGGGCTTGCATGTAATTGGTATTGATGCCAGAGATCATTTTTATAAAAAACTGGCCGGCAAAACTGATCCTGAAGAAAAACGAAAAGCCATTGGTGGTGGCTTTATTGAAATTTTTGATGAAGAAGCACATAAAATTGAAGGTGTTGAATTATTAGGACAGGGAACTATTTACCCGGATGTTATTGAATCACTTTCGGTGCATGGGCCTTCTGCAACCATTAAATCGCATCACAATGTTGGTGGATTGCCCGATACCATGAAACTTGGATTAGTAGAACCACTTCGCACTTTATTTAAAGATGAAGTAAGACGGATTGGCCTGGAACTGGGTATACCGCATGAAATGCTTTTCCGGCATCCGTTTCCGGGCCCCGGTTTGGGTATAAGAATTTTAGGAGAAGTTACTGAAGAAAAGGTACGGTTATTGCAAGATGCTGATGCTATATATATTAACGGGTTAAAAAAACATAATTTATATGCAACCGTTTGGCAGGCAGGCACCATTTTATTACCGGTAAAAAGTGTGGGTGTAATGGGCGATGAAAGAACCTATGAATTTACAGTTGCTTTAAGGGCTGTAACATCGGTTGATGGCATGACCGCTGACTGGGCACATTTACCTTATGAATTTTTAGCCGATATTAGTAATGAAATTATAAATAATGTACCGGGTATAAACCGGGTTGTTTACGATATCAGCAGTAAACCTCCGGCAACTATTGAATGGGAGTAAGAGGGAGTTAGGAGTTAGGAGTAGGGAGTAGGGAGTAGGGAGTAGGGAGTAGGGAGTAGGGAGTAGGGAGTAGGGAGTAGGGAGTAGGGAGTTATGAGTTATGAGTTTATATTTTAAAATTTGAATTTATATTATTAATAAGAAATTTATTTTAT
>JANOVD010000124.1:0-13751 GCA_031417255.1 Chitinophagaceae bacterium | reverse complement strand
TAATAAAGGAATTACACCAGCCTTTGTATAATTTTAGATTGGGACTTTGCCTGGAAGAATACTGCCAACTAATTAATGACTATTTTTGCCCCGCTTAAAGCAATTATATATGCATACTATTTTACTCACCGGAGGGGCTGGCTTTATCGGTTCTCAATTAACCCGTTTATTTGTAAATAAATATCCCGGTTACAACATCATCAATCTAGATAAACTTACCTATGCAGGCAATCTCGAAAATTTAAGAGATATTGAAAATGCATCCAATTATCATTTTGTAAAAGGCGATATTACCGATCTTGATCTGTTGCGAAAATTATTTACTGAACATAAATTTACAGCAGTACTGCATTGTGCTGCCGAAAGCCATGTAGACAGGTCAATCACCGACCCGCTGGCATTTATCAATACCAATGTTTTGGGTACTGCAGCTTTGCTGCAAACTGCAAAGGAATACTGGAACGGAAATTTTGAAAATAAAATTTTCTATCACATTTCAACTGATGAAGTGTATGGATCGTTGGGCGAAGAAGGGTTCTTTACCGAAGAAACTGCTTATGACCCCCGCAGTCCTTACTCTGCTTCTAAAGCCTCATCCGATCATATTGTCCGTGCATTTTATCATACTTATAAGTTGCCGGTAAAGATCAGTAACTGCAGCAATAATTACGGCCCGTTTCATTTTCCCGAAAAATTGATTCCGCTTTGCATTCACAATATCATCAGTAATAAACCACTGCCCATTTATGGAAAAGGCGAAAATGTAAGGGATTGGTTGTATGTTGAGGATCATGTACGTGCCATTGATGTGGTTTTTCATACAGGTAAAATTGGTGAAACCTATAATATTGGCGGCCATAATGAATGGACAAATATCAACCTGGTGAAAGAACTTTGCAGGCAAATGGATGAAAAACTGGGCAGGGAAAAAGGCAGCTCCGAAAAATTAATTACTTATGTTACCGACCGTGCCGGGCACGATTTACGTTATGCCATTGATGCAACAAAATTAAAAGCGGAGTTGGGCTGGACACCTTCGTTACAATTTGAAGAGGGGATTTCTAAAACAATTGATTGGTATCTTGCAAACAGCGAATGGTTGTATCATGTAACCAGCGGGGATTATCGGGCTTATTATGAAAAGCAGTATGGAGGTGGGGTTTAGAGGCTTAGGAGTTTAGAAGTTTAGTTTGAACATCAATTAAATAATCAAAATTTGGTTTTATGAAAGTTTACTCTTTTGAAAAATTAGAATGTTGGCAGCAGGCAAGGCAGTTTGCAGTATGGGTGTATAATGCAACAATGGGGTTTCCATCTGAAGAAAAATTTGGTTTAACATCACAAATGAGAAGAGCAGGTATTTCTATAGCCTCAAATATTGCCGAAGGCACATCCCGAAAAACTGCAAAGGACCAGGCACATTTCAGTACTATATCTTACAGCAGCACTATAGAATTATTAAACGATTTAATTATAGCAAACGATTTAAAATTTTTGAGTGAAGAAGAATACATGCAGGGAAGAGAAAAGATAGAAAAGCAAACACTGTTAATAGCAGGGTTAAGAAAATCACAGCAAAAATCCAGCTTTCGATCATTTCTAAACTTTCTAAACCTCTAAACCTCTAAACCCTAAACTCCTAAACTCCTAAACCAGTTCTCATGAAAGGAATCATTCTTGCAGGCGGCTCCGGCACCAGGCTTTACCCGATAACAAAAGGTATTAGTAAACAACTGATGCCTGTTTATGATAAGCCGATGATCTATTATCCGCTGAGCACTTTAATGCTGGCTGGCATAAAAGACATATTGGTGATTACCACACCTGAAGACCAGGAACAGTTTAAAAGATTATTGGGCGATGGCAGCCAATGGGGATGTACCATTGATTATGCCAAACAGGAAATACCTAACGGGCTGGCACAGGCATTTGTAATTGGTGAAAAATTTATTGGAAACGATAGCGTGGCCCTGGTTTTAGGCGATAATATTTTTTATGGCAGCGGCTTCAGTAAGTTGTTGCAAAAAAGTGTTGATCCGGATGGTGCAGTAATTTTTGCTTACCCTGTAAGTGACCCGGAAAGATATGGTGTGGTGGAGTTTGACAGCAATAAAAATGCTATCAGCATTGAAGAAAAACCGGCAAAACCGAAAAGTAACTATGCTGTACCGGGGTTATATTTTTATGATAATGCAGTAGTTGAAATTGCAAAAAATATATCTCCAGGTTCAAGAGGCGAATACGAGATAACCACCGTTAACGATCATTACCTACAGCAAAAAAAACTTAAAGTGGCGGTGCTTGACCGTGGCTTTGCCTGGTTGGATACGGGTACTTTTGAAAGCCTTAGTGATGCTGCCGAATATGTACGGGTAATAGAAAAAAGGCAGGGGTTAAAAATTGGTTGTCCTGAGGAGATAGCCTACCGCATGGGGTTTATTAATAAAGAAGAACTATTAAAACAGGCAAAAGAACTTGAAAAAAGCGGATACGGCGAATATTTAAAAAAGATAGCGCAATAATCACTGAAAGGAATTTAAAACATGAATAATAAATTTTTTTTTAAATCAGCAGAGTCTGAAAACCCCTCCACTGGAGGGGCTGGGGGAGGCTTTTATGTACATCCCAGTTCTATCATCGATGATGATTGTGTAATTGGCGAAGGCACTAAAATCTGGCATTTCTCTCACATCATGTCCGGAGCAGTTATTGGCAATAATTGTAACCTGGGGCAAAATGTAGTGATATCTCCAAAAGTGATATTGGGTAATAATGTACGGGTACAAAATAATGTAAGTATTTACGAAGGTGTTATTTGCGAAGATGATGTTTTCCTGGGGCCGAGTGCTGTATTAACCAATGTGATAAACCCACGCAGTGCAGTAAGCCGCAAACATGAATTTAAAACTACCCTGATAAAAAAGGGAGCCAGCATTGGCGCCAATGCCACCATTGTTTGCGGTAATACCATTGGCCAATATGCTTTTATAGGTGCCGGAGCGGTTGTAACCAAAGATATTCCTGCCTATGCTTTAATTGTTGGTAACCCGGGCCGGCAAACCGGTTGGATGAGTGAGTTTGGGCAAAAATTGCAATTTGATGAGCAAGGTAAGGCAACCTGCAGCGAAAGCGGTATGCAATACAAACTGGAAGCCAATATAGTTACCAGGCTCTGATTGAACTTATATCGTAAAGTACTCAAATCGTCACTGATCTTAATCATCCGGTAGTGGAGGTTCATCTACATACACAATTTAATGTTGAGATTATTCACAGGAAGGATTCTCTTTAATGGAGGCAAAGAAACTGATTGGTACAGCAGGTAAGACAGCGAAAAAAAGCCGAAATAAAAAAAATGCTAAAAACGGAATCATATAAAAAGGGAGTTGTTTTTTCTACCCTGTTGAATGTATTTACTAAAGGCATTGGGTTTTTAAATATACTTATTATTGCTTTTTATTTTGGAGCAAATGCCAGTACTGATATTTATTTTTTTGTAATAACAATCACTGCTCTTATTACAACCGGCATGTTAAATGGAATTGATTCTATAATATTAATTCCCCATGCCATGATGTTAAGAGAGCGGGAGGGAGAAGCAGCGTCAAGAAATTTTCTGAATTTTTTTATTCTTTTATACTTCATTATCGGAGTAGTCATTTTTTTTGTCATCATTGCTTCTCCTGCTTTATTCTACAATGTCTTTTCAAAGTTTCCGTCTGATATGCTTGAGCAGCATAAGTATTTACTGTATGCCGGCAGCGTGTTAATTTTTTTCCAATTGATAAATAACCTGTTAGCAGCTATCTTAAGTTCATATAAGTATTTCACGGTAACAATACTGACCAGTCTTGTAACGAGTGTATTTTCTATTTTAATTACAGTTTTTTTCCACAGGCAATTGGGTATTGCCGGTACCCTCGCTGCGGTAGCTGTTAGTTACAGTATCAATTTTTTATTTCTGCTTGCCCTGATGAAGTTGCGGCTTAAGTGGAAGTTCAGCCGGTTTAAGTTTGTGAGGCATAAGCAGATCTGGGGCAACATCGGGTTAATGCAATTGAACATATTACCGGTTTGGCTGAGGAACTATGTTACACTCTTTCTTTTAACCGGCCTGGGTGAAGGCATTGTTTCGTCCGTAAATCTTGCACAGCAGGTTGCCGGAATTATTGATACACTGATCATAGCACAGGTATTAGCTGTAGCAGGGATAAAGTTCAATGAATTATATGCTAAAATGGATATTGCAGCATTAAACGAGGTCTTTGTAAGGATAGCAAATTTTTTACTCCTGATTTTAATGCCCGTTGTTTTAATAACATTCTTTTATGCTGATGAAATTGCCACGCTCATTTTTAAAAGGGGCAACATGGCAAACCGTTCCCTTGAAACAGTAGCGCTATGTTTAAAATACCTTATTCTGCTTTCACCCTTAATGTTGCTCAACAGTATTTGTACAAGGATTTTTTCTTCTACACAGGTTATCAGGCAGGGTATACTATACTCCATTATGGCCCATATTATTTTTTTGGTGCTTACCGTTGTATTAATTAACTGGTTGCATTTAAAAGGATATCTGTATTCTATGCTGGCGGGCTATATTGTTCTTATATTTTTATTTTATCACCTGTTTAAAATAAAACTCGATCAAATAGATTTTGCGGGAGTATTAAAGTATGGATTTAAACAACTGGTCATTAACCTGCTTATTGCATTTCCTGTTTTTATGATACTGAAAAACCTAACTGGCATAAATTATATAATTTTACTTTTTATTGCTGCTTTCATCCAGGTTATAGCTATTGGAACAATAAATAGAAAACAATTACAATTTTCAAGAATAAAAGGCTTATTATATGGTTTCAGGTATAAATAAAATGTACGGTAGCATAAGAAAAACCCATCTTTACCGGTTTGCGGGAAGGGTTTATCGTAAGCTTGAAGCCAGGCAGTGGCTTGCCGGCAAGGGAGAAGGATTTTATTGTCCCGGCTGTAAACAAAACTGGAAGAGCTTCAGACCATTTCCGGAAGAATGGCTAAAACCCCTTTACGAAAGTGGCTGGCCTTATACAGTAGATGATGCAGAAACCCTGAATTATAAAAATTATACCTGCTATGGTTGTGGTATCACCGACAGGGACAGGCTGTATATTTTATTCTTTGAAAAGATACTTGAAAAAAATAAGCATTACAATATTGTTGAATTTGCTCCTACTCCTTCTTTATCCCGGTTATTGAAAAAAATGCCGAATGTAACACATAGAACCTCGGATCTTTTTATGGCGGATGTTGATGACAGGCTTGACCTGCAGGATCTGCATCTTTACAAAGATCAAAGTTTTGATGTATTCGTTTGCTCCCATATCCTGGAGCATGTGGATGATGATATAAAAGCAATGAAAGAGTTGTACCGGGTATTAAAGCCAGGCGGATGCGGAATAGCGATGGTGCCCATTATTGAATCAGTTACTGAAACACATGATGACCCTTCAATAAAGGATGAAAATCTCAGGTTAAAATACTTTGGACAGGGAGACCATGTAAGACTTTATGCTAAAGAGGATTTTATTCAAAGGCTGCAATCGGTTGGTTTTAAGGTTAAATTGTACGGCGTTGATTATTTTGGTGAAGCGCTGTTTGACAAATCAGGAATTACCCGAAAATCTGTCTTATACATAGCTGAAAAACTGATCTTTAAAGTAAAAGAGTAATAACGATCTTCTAAACCCCGCTTATCACACTGACAAAAAGCTATAAAGGGTATTTTAAAATGTTGATAAAGATAAATTACTAGATTAATGATATATGTAACGCAACCATTTCTTCCTCCTATTGAAGTTTATGAAAAATACATTAAACAGATATGGGAACGAAAATGGCTAACCAACCATGGCCCCCTGGTGCAGGAACTGGAAAATAAATTAAAGAAATATCTGGGGGTAAAGCATTTGTTATATGTAAATAACGGAACCATTGCCCTGCAGATCGCTTTAAAGGCACTTGGCCTCAAAGGCGAAATTATAACTACCCCGTTTTCTTATGTTGCTACCACCAACTCTATTTTATGGGAGGGATGCAAACCCGTATTTGCAGATATTAAGAGCACTGATTTTAATATTGACCCGCAAAAAATAGAACAGCTGATTACCTCAGATACAGTTGCCATTTTAGCAACCCATGTTTATGGAAACCCCTGCGATGTTGATGCCATTGAAAAAATTGCTGCCCGCCATCATTTAAAAGTTATTTATGACGGGGCCCATGCATTTGGCGCTGAACTATACGGTAACCAGGTTTTAACCTATGGAGATATTGCAACCTGTAGTTTTCATGCCACCAAAATTTTTCATACCATTGAGGGAGGAGCAATAATTACCAATGATGATGAGTTAGCAAAAAAAATGATGTTGTACAGGCAGTTCGGGCATGTGGGTGACGAACATTTTTCCATTGGCATAAATGGTAAAAGCTCGGAGCTACATGCAGCGATGGGCTTATGTCTTTTACCCATGATGGATGAGTTTATCAAAAAAAGAAAGGCCGTTGCATCTTTATATGACAGGCTTTTATATGAGTTGCCTCTTCAAAAACCTGAACCATTGCCTGGTACGATATATAATTTTAGTTATTATCCCATAGTTATTGATACAGAAAAAAGGCTTTTACGTATTAAAGCATTACTTGAGCAAAATAATATGGGTACCAGGAGATATTTTTACCCTTCACTGAATAAGCTACCGCAATACACCGGGGAACCTTGCCCGGTTTCCGAAGATATCAGTATAAGGGTTTTGGCATTGCCTTTTTTTTACGAAATAGGAGAACCAGATGTACACAGAATTTGCGATCTTATAAAAACCTGTTTTTAATGAAGCTGGCAATCATGCAACCTTATATTTTACCCTACATTGGATATTTCCAGCTGATCAATGCTGCAGATAAATTTGTAGTGTACGATAATATACAGTTTACTAAAAAAGGATGGATAAACAGAAACAGGATCCTGGTTAATGGGAAAGATGAATATTTTACTATTCCATTAAAAAAGGATTCTGATTTTTTGAATATTGATCAAAGAAAACTGTCTGGTACTTTTAAAACCGAACGAATTAAATTATTAAGAAGAATAACTGAGTCGTATAGAAAAGCACCGGAGTTTAATTCAGTATATTCTTTGTTGGAATCTGTAATTAACCATGATGAAGAAAATTTATTTGGCTTTATTTATCAGTCCCTGCAGGCAGTTTGTAAATACCTTGATATTAAAACTGAGTTCATTATTTCATCTGCAATACCAATAGATCATCAGCTTAAATCACAGGATAAGGTAATGGCCATTTGTAAGGCAATGAATGCAACTCAATATATTAATCCTGTTGGTGCAGTGGAGCTTTATGCAAAAGAAATATTTAAACAAAATAATATTGAATTAAATTTTATAAAATCAGATCCAATTGAATACCGGCAATTCAATAACGTATTTATACCCTGGCTTTCAATGATAGATGTGATGATGTTTAATTCGAAAGAAAAAGTACATGAATACCTGCAATCAGGCTATACAATTATATAAATAGAGTCAAAATGTTTACATGGCAAAAGCAGGGCAGGGTTTTTAATCCGGCAGAAATAAAGGACAGGGCCTGGCTTAAAGAATTTGCGCAGGCTCCATCAGTGTTGGTTTTTGATGAATTCGTAAGAGTATATTTTTCTTGCCGGCCACCTGCAGATGAAAAAGGGCAATATGTTAGTTACTCAGCATTTGTAGACTTAAACAGGAAAGATATGTTTGAAATAATAAGAGTTAGCGAAACACCTGTTTTAAAGTTAGGTGAATTGGGCACTTTTGATGAATTCGGAACTTATCCTGTTTCTGTAATAAAACACGAAAATGAAGTAAGAGCTTATTATGGAGGATGGACAAGATGTGAATCTGTACCTTTTAATGTTGCTATTGGTTATGGAGTAAGTAAAAACAATGGAGAAACTTTTGAAAAATCAGGGGAAGGCCCAATTCTGTCTTATAGTTTAGATGAGCCATTTATATTAAGCGGTCCAAAAATCAGAAAATTTAATAACCAATGGTACCTGTTTTATATTGCCGGAAAAAAATGGATTCTGGATAATGGTAAACCGGAGCCGGTTTATAAAATAAGGATGGCAACATCAGCAGACGGAATAAACTGGATGAAAAATAATACAGATCTTATTGAAACCAAAGTAGAAGAAAATGAAGCCCAGGCCAGCCCTGATGTTTTTTTCTATGAAGGAAAATACCATATGTTTTTTTGTTACAGATACAGTGCCAATTACAGGGGGAAAAATAATGGATACAGGATTGGGTATGCCGCTTCGGATGACCTTGTCAATTGGACAAGGGATGATACAAAAGCAGGTATTGAAATTTCAGCAGAAGGATGGGATTCTGAAATGGTAAGCTATCCACATGTTTTTGAACTTGATGGCGCTGTGTATATGTTTTACCTGGGAAACCAGGTTGGCAGATTTGGTTTTGGATTGGCTAAACTGGATAGCTATCAACCATAAAAGGATTAAAAATGAAATGGATAAAAAAAGGGTTGTTATTTGATCCCACCAAACATAAGCTGGCGAACAATTGTTTTGAATTTGCACAATCTCCGCAAACACTGGTATTTGATGATTTTGTAAGAATTTATTTTTCTACAAGACAAAAAGATAACAGTAACGGTAAATTCTTAAGCCATATTTCTTTTGTTGATTTTGATAAAAACTTTAAAGAAGTATTGAATATTTCCACTAAAACAGTAATTGAATTAGGGGAGCTCGGATGTTTTGATGAGCACGGAATTTTCCCAATAAACATATTAAGACACGAAAAGAAAATTATTGCTTACACATGTGGATGGAGCAGGCGTGTTTCTGTATCTGTTGAAACTTCTACGGGATTGGCATTTAGTGATGATGATGGCCTGAGTTTTAAAAAAGCAGGAACCGGTCCTGTTTTAACAGCATCTCTGCATGAACCAATGTTGGTAGGAGATTCATTTGTAAAGGTATATAACAACACATATCATATGTGGTACATTTACGGAAAAAAGTGGATTAAAGCACAGGCTAACGAGCCTCCTGCAAGAGTTTATAAAATTGCACATGCTGTTTCACCTGATGGAATTAACTGGCAAAAAGAGGAAGGTAAACAGATCATTACAGACAGCTTAAATGAAGATGAATGCCAGGCACTTCCTTCAGTAATAAAAATTGGCGACAGGTATCACATGTATTTTTGTTTCAGGGAAGCTACAGATTTCAGAAAAAATTCAAATCGTGGATATCGTTTGGGGTATGCCTGGTCAGATGATCTGGAAAAATGGAACAGAGATGATAAAAATGCCGGTATTGATTTTTCGGAAACCGGGTGGGATTCAGAAATGATGTGTTACCCACATATATTTGAGTTCGATAGTAAAATTTATTTATTGTATAATGGTAATGAGTTTGGAAGATTTGGCTTTGGAATTGCTGAGTTGGTCAAAAAGCATATCAAATAAAGTAAAAATGATTACGGTAGATATTGAGTACAAAATAAAAACTGCTGATGCAGAAAATGTGTTGACTCACTTAAATAAGTGTAAGGATGATTTTTTTCCGGTATTAGACAAAACAGTAGATATAACTGAATATTCAAAGAAGATAGTAGAAAACTCCGTTACCTTTGAAGCCTGGGTAAATAAGGAGTTAATAGGGCTGATAGCCGCTTATTTTAATGATAAAGAAAATCACTCCGGGTTTATAACCAACGTAAGTGTTGTAAGTGAATATGCAGGAAGGGGGCTGGCATCTGAACTTTTAAAAAATTGTATACACTATGCTATAGAAAAAAATTTTAAAGAGATCAACCTGGAGGTTTCGCATAAAAATGAACAGGCTATACGATTGTATAAGAAACATGACTTTTATCAAACATCGGTTAAAGATGATCTGATCATTATGAAGAAAAACCTGTGAGATTTTAAAGTTAAAAATTAATACCAAATATGAGTTCGAACAGAAATTACAATAAAGAACTGAAAGACACGGCAGATCATAAGTATGCATACAACTTTGATTTTGATGTGATGCACCGGTTTATGATACAGGCTTTTGAACCTTTTTTTAAAAATGGAAATTGCCTGGAATTGGGAAGTTTTAAAGGCGACTTCACAAGACGGCTGAAAACTTATTTCGATGATATCACCTGTGTTGAAGCATCTGATGAGGCAGTTGCGGCCGCAAAGAATGAATTTGGAAATAAAGTGAAATTTGTAAATGCACTTTTTGAAGAAGCAACCCTGCAGGAAAAATATGACAATATTATCCTTACTCATGTGTTGGAGCATTTGGATAACCCGGTAAGTGTGATGAAAAGAATAAATGATGAATGGCTTTCTGATACCGGCCGTTTTTTCCTCGTTTGCCCCAATGCCAATGCACCATCACGCCAGATCGCTGTTAAGATGGGGCTTATCACCCACAACAGTGCCATTACACCGGCTGAAGTTGAGCATGGCCATCGCATTACTTATAAGTTAGATACTTTGGAAAGGGATGCAAAGGCTGCAGGGTTAAAAGTGGTACACCGCTCCGGCATTTTCTTTAAGGCGCTGGCGAATTTTCAGTGGGACAGGTTGTTAAATACCGATATTATTTCGCCTGAATACCTGGAAGGTTGTTATCAATTGGGACAGGTGTATCCTGATTTATGCTCCAGTATATTTTTAATGTGCGAAAAAGGAAAATAACAGGTATTTACTTTCAAGCTGCCCTTTCAAATAAGATTACATAAAAAGACAGCCAAAAGCAATAAGTGCAATGAAAATTTGTTTTTTGGGAAATATGAATAATTTTTCCTTTGGAATTGCAAAAGAATTTCATAAAAGGAATTACCAGGTAACCCAGTTTATAGATGTTCCCCCGAATAATTTATTGGACAGGCCGGAGTCTTTGGATAAAAGCTTAACTGGCAATTACCCGGATTGGATAGTAAATTTAAATTTGGATATCTACGATACTAAAACCACCTTTTACCTGCTTTTCCCCTCAATATTTTTCAAATCGCTTATAAAGAAAATTAACAGGTACGATGTTGTTTTCATAAATGGTAACTGGCTTAAGCTTGCTAAGTATATTGATCAGGATAAGTTTGTTATCGGATTGCTCGCAGGAACTGAAGTTTATGAGGCAGATGAGCGTCGAAAACCTATGCTTATATCTAATGCATCTCAAAAAGGCGGGGTACAAAAAATAATACCCCGTTTCATATATGCGCAGATATATGGACGTATCATTCAACTTTACAAGGATGGATTAAAACGTTTGAATTTGGTTAATTATTATTTGCCTGAAATAAACCCCGAAGGAGATGCTGTAATTGATGATATAAAAAAAGGTCAGAAATATTCAAGGGTGATAGTGCGTGGTTTTGATACTTCTTTGTTTGATTATATTGAACCGGATATTCAAAGGCAAACTTTTGTTATTTTAAATATTACAAGGTTTTGCTTTACTCAAAATATAAATGACAATAAGCGGAATGATATTATGATCAGGGGCATAGCCAAATTCGTGCGGAAAAATAATATAGTAAGTAACCTGAAAATAGTATTTTTTGAAAAAGGGATCGATTTAGAACTGGCAAAAAAAATGTGTAACGATCTGGATATTACAAAATTTATTACCTGGTCGCCTATAGTATCAATGGAAAAACTAAAAAATTATTTTGGAGAATGTGATGTGGCTTTTGATCAACTTGGTGAGCAATGGATAGGCGCCGGATTATTCTCTATGTTAACCGGGCGGCCACTGATAGCAAATGGCAGAGGGGATATTTATGAAAAATATTTAGGAGAAAAGTTTCCGGTATGCCAGGCTAAAAATGACGATGATGTTTGCGAATGGCTGACAAGAATTTATTGTAACAGGAAATTAGTAAAGGAAATCGGTTTTGCATCACACAACTACGTGGTAAAACATTTTGACATCAGCCATAATATAAATTTTTATATAAAGGAAATTGCTGATTTTTTTGGTCAAATTGAACGGGATATGACAAATAAACCGGTTAACTAATCCTTCCATTACTATAAAAGGTTTTTTAAAAGTTATTGTATGAGAAGCAAGAGACAGGGTTATTAATCAGAAAACTATATTGGGTCTTCCTGAAAACACGTAATCCACACTGGTAAAGGATTTGAGGATAACTAAATATTAAAAAAGCCTCACTATGGCACAAAATGTGTTCAAAGTGAGGCAACATTAATATTTAAGAACTATGTCAAATTTACTATTTTCTCAGGAACAATTATTGCACGAAAGATTTTTACAAACCGATTTGGGCCAGTTATATTTGTCAATTCCTTTTGAACAATTGGCGGCAACCATCCCTTCTCCAAAGCATGCAAAAAGCGGTAAAGGCTGCAGGCCCTGGTTTGATGTAAAAGGCGGGATTGGCTTACAATTTTTAAAACACTATCTGTGCCTTAGCGATGATCTGTTGATTCAACGCATTAATACAGATTGGAGCATGCAATGCTTTTGCGGCATACTGCTAAAGCCAACGGAGGTAATAAAAGATACTAACCTGCCAAGCTACTGGCGTTGTTACATCGGTGAACATTTAGACCTGTCATGTATGCAGCAAATATTTGCCCGATATTGGAAAACAGATATGAGCGGTACCAATTTCAGCAGCGAAGATGCAACCTGTTATGAAAGCCGGATGAGTTATCCTACACCTGTAAAATTGCTTTGGGATTGTTGCAATAAAACTTACCTGAGTTATAACAGTATCAGAAAAAGTTTAAAGCTGCGGCCAAGCCGTTGTAATTATGAAGCTAGGCGAAAGGATTTTTTAAGTTATCAGAAAACGAAGAAAAAATTTAAAAAACAGGAGAAGAAACTTATAAAAAAACTACTCAAATTTTTACTGACTTTACTTGACCTTCATCAATCAATAGTTACGACAAAAAAAATAGATTTATCTAACAAACAAAAACAGCAAATACTTACCACCACTAAGGTATATGAGCAGCAACATAGTAAAGTATATGGTGAAGTAGAGCAGATAAAAGACCGTATTTTAAGTTTAAGCAAACCTTACATACGCCCCATTGTAAGGGGCAAAGAAACTAAAGCGGTAGAGTTTGGAGCCAAAGTAAACAAGCTGCAGATTGATGGGATCAGCTTTATAGAACATTTTAGTTACGATGCCTTTAATGAAGGAACCAGGTTACAAAGTGCCATAGGCCTTCACCGGAAATTGTTTGGCAAATGCAGCTACCACAGTGCCGATAAGATATATGCCACCAATGCAAACAGAAGCTATTGCAAAAAAGAAAAAATAACCACCAATTTTATCCCCAAGGGCAAGCAAAAATTAATACACATTGGGCAAAGTAAAGTAATAAGAGCAGCCTTAAACAGAGAAAGAGGTGTAAGGCTGGAAGGTAGTTTTGGAAACGAAAAAAATCATTACCTGCTGCAAAAAGTAAATGCCCGTAATGCGGTTACCGAAAAATGCTGGATATTTTTTGGAATAATGACCGCCAATGCCTCCATCATTACCAATCGAAGACAGGCTGCACTAAAGCAAGCTGCATAAATCAGTCTGAAAATAAAAAAACGCCAACGAAAAGCTGGCGTATAAAAATCCTATGTCCGGGCAGTTAAAAAAATCATCCAAAATAAAAAAATCACAATAAATCACATCGGTATGCCTTAAAAATAAAAAATAA
>JANOVD010000123.1:0-2872 GCA_031417255.1 Chitinophagaceae bacterium | reverse complement strand
AGACTTTTCATATTTCAAATTTAAATGGAAAGGACGGTATAGCAAAACCACAGGGTGCATTTAAAATTGTCGCTTTTGTCATGCTGAGGCACGAAGCATCTCTATCTGCAATGCTTAAGATGCTTCGTGCCTCAGCATGACAATGGAGAAGAAAAGAGCGAAAAACAAAAGCGACAATTATAAATGCACCCTGTGGTTTTGCCATACCGTCCTTTCCATTTAAATTTGAAATATGAAAAGTCTATTCCCGGTTGCAGCATTTATACTGATACTATTATCCTGCAACAATGCGATCGAAACGAAAACTGAACCTGTTGAAAAACAAAAATTTTTTCCTGTTACTTCCTTTCTAAAGGGTGAGATTTATAACATTAAAAAAGCCGGAGTAAATCCCCTTAAATATACTACTGTTAACAACCATACAGATTCAGTATGGTTAAAAATTGAGGAGATTGAAGATGCAGTAAAGGAGTTTTTACATCCTGAAATTGACACTGCAAATTTAACAACCCTTTTTACCGAAAAAAGATTTTTAGATCAGACCATTAATGCCGTAACCTTTACCTATGAAGCATCAGTACCATTACCCGATAGCATGAAACTGATACATTGGGATGTGTACATTGATCCTAAAGCCGGCACGGTAAAAAGAATTTACATGGTAAAACAGATCAGTAAATCAACATTGCTGCAATTGACCTGGATAACTGATCAATGGTGTAAAATAATAAGTATAGTAACGGATGAAAAAGGGGAATCAAAAATTGAAAAAGAAGAAAAAATAATCTGGGATTTTTAATAATAATGACACAAAAAGAATTTTCTGCCATTGCTTCAACTATTCCTGCTTTACCGGGCATATACAAATACTTTGATAAAACCAATGAGCTGTTATATGTTGGCAAAGCAAAACATCTGCGTAAAAGGGTAAGCTCCTATTTTTCAAAAACATGTACAACTTATAAAACGCATGAACTGGTTCAGCGCATTCACCACATTGAATTTACCATTGTAAATAATGAACAGGATGCTTTCCTGCTGGAGAATACACTCATTAAGGAATTTCAGCCACGCTTCAACATCAGCCTTAAAGATGGCAAAACCTATCCCTATATTGTTATAAAAAACGAACGGTTTCCCCGTGTTTTTTTTACCCGGCAAAAAATAAAAGATGGCTCACAATACCTGGGTCCGTATACATCAGTTGAAAAAGTAAGGGAGCTGCTTGATTTTATAAAACAAACAATTCTGTTACGCACCTGCAAACTGAATTTATCTGAAAATAATATTAAAAAAGGCAAATTTAAAGTTTGCCTCGAGTATCATTTGGGTAATTGCAAAGGCCCCTGCGAAAGTTTACAAACCGTAGAAGATTATAACATAGAATTACAGCAGCTTGTTAATCTTTTAAAAGGAAATCTTTCGCCGGTTATGCAACATTTTAAAAAAGAAATGCAGCAGCATGTTAAAAAAATGGAGTTTGAGAAAGCAGCGCACTACAAAAATAAAATTGAACACCTTAAAACATACCAGGCACGTTCAACAGTAGTTAACACCCGTATGGGTAACGTGGATGTATTTTCAATTCTGGAAGATGGAAATATGGCTTATGTAAATTACCTGGCTGTAAATGCCGGTACCATTGTACAAACAAAAACCATCATGCTGGAAAAAAAACTGGAAGAAACCGCCGCAGAAGTGCTGGCCTTTGCTGCTGCCCAAATAAGGGAAAGCTTTGGCAGTACAACCAAAGAAATTATTGTGCCCATTGCCATTGATTTCCCTGAAAAAGATATGATCATTACCATTCCCAAAACCGGTGACCGTAAAAAACTCCTCGACCTTTCTGAAAAAAATGTAAATTTTTTCAGGGAAGAGCTGAGGAAAAAGAAAATGCTGAACCTGGAAGCAAAAACTGTTGATGAAAAAATAAAAATTTTGGCTCAATTGAAAAAAGACCTTCAGTTATCAGCAATACCATTGCACATTGAATGTTTTGATAACTCCAATTTTCAGGGCAGCTACCCGGTATCGGCGGTTGTGGTTTTTAAAAACGGTGAGCCCGGCAAAGCCGAATACAGGCGGTTTAAAATAAAGACAGTTGTGGGTATCAACGACTTTGCTTCGATGACTGAAGTTGTTTACAGGCGTTATAAACGCTTGCTGGATGAAAAACAACCAATGCCACAACTTATCATTATTGATGGCGGTAAAGGGCAATTAAGCGCTGCCATGCAAAGTGTAAATCTATTGAGGGGTCAAGGCGGTTATAAACCGTCAGACCCCTTTAAGCATACAACTGTTATCGGGCTCGCAAAAAATGAAGAAGAAATATTTTTTCCGGGAGATACGCAATCGGTAAAGCTACCCTGGGACAGTGAAAGCCTTAAACTGATACGCCGCATACGGGATGAAGTTCATAATTACGGTATTACCTATCACCGTAACCTGCGCAGCAAAGGCACTTTTATAAACGAACTTGAGCAAATAAAAGGTATTGGTAAAGCAACATCAAATATGCTGCTGAAGGAATTTAAATCGGTAAAAAATATAAAAAGCAAATCTGTTGAAGAGATTGCAGCAGCTATCGGAAAAGCAAAAGCGGAAGTTTTAAGTAAATATTTTAAATCATCCTGAACTTATCCAGTGAGTCACCCTCTTGGGGTGACTCACTGGATAGGGTCTTCCTGTAAATAAATAATACTTTTCTTTAGGCAGTTTTTTGTTGTAATTATTTTTTATTTTTAAGGCATACCGATGTGATTTATTGTGATTTTTTTATTTTGGATGATTTTTTTAACTGCCCGGACATAGGATTTTTATACGCCAGCTTTTCGTTGGCGTTTTTTTATTTTCAGACTGATTTATGCAG
>JANOVD010000122.1:0-1761 GCA_031417255.1 Chitinophagaceae bacterium | reverse complement strand
GAAATAAATCATACTTACCTTTTCCGTTAAGGGTTATGGCTGAGAAGATAAGCGTATGATTGTCGGCCATAATACGCGGATCCCGCACACATCCGGTATTAATTTTCTCAGACAATTTTTCTGGCTCTCCCCATTTCCCATTCGCTTGCTTTTCCGAGACATGAATTTCAAAACAAGGTTCCTTGCTTTTCTTATCCACCGGATTATCATAGCTAATTCTTGAAAAATAAAGAGAATTGCCATCCGCGGAAATGGAGGGGAAGCCCTCATAGTTTTCGGTGTTGACAGGCAAACCTACGCTAATAGGTTCGCTCCATAGCGTTTCTGTAAGTCGTTCGGAATAAAAAATGTCCTCACTTGCGTTCACACCTTCTATTACAGCAGTAAAAAAAATACGGTTACCATCATAACTAAGGCTTGGGCCAGCCACAAAATTGCATTTTTCATTAATGGCAGTTATCGGAGTTGGTGTTGCCCAGGTGCCATCCACATTCTTTCGAGATTCAAATAGCTCCCAGCGTTCAGCAGTCTTCGTTTCATTCTGGTTGCTCTCAATGATCATGGTGTTTCCATCCGCACTAATGGTTGGAGCGAACTCCGTAAACAAACTTGTGCTGATACCTTCTACCCGCTTGCGCTCACCAGCTTGCTGTGCAAGCAAATGAAGAGAAGTTAAAAAGAAACCCAAACTGACTAAAATCCTAATGGAGAATAATCTTATCATAAGTAAAAAATATCAATTATCGGCCAATGAGAACAAAAGCCCCCCAATAAAATGGCGACTCATATTTTTTCTTCAATTCAAGTTGCGCCTGATGGAATGCCGCTGATTTGTCTTTCGAGGTTAACAAGTGAGTATAAAATCCAATCATCAACTCCTGGGTAGCTTCGTCATTAACTTTCCAGAGACTCATGATCAGATTATTTGCACCCGACACTAAAAAAGCGCGCTGAAGTCCATATACACCTTCACCGTTTCTTATTTCGCCTGATCCTGTCTCACAGGCCGACAGTACAACCAAATCAGTATGATCCAAATTTAAATTCATCACTTCAAGAGCTGTTAAGATTCCATCTTCCTCCTCTGGCTGATTAGTCGTTGTTCCTTTTATATTCTTCTCAACTCCCGCTAGTAACAAGCCAGAACGAGTCAACGGATTATCAGAAGCTAATGAAATATCTTTCGAGTAAACAATGGTAGTTTCATTCTCCTTTTCGGGAATGAAAAAGCCATGAGTGGCAATGTGCAAAATATCCGGACTGGAAATACCTTTTAGTTTTTCTTCTGAAGCTTCCTTGTAAAGATTTGAAGTGACTGACCATTGATTCTTTTTTAATATCTGCTCGATACTAATCACTTCCTCCTTTGTACCGGGCAAGTCTGCCACTCCATTTCTCACAATCTGTGAAGCGGCTGTATTTCTTGCTACAACAGCATTGGTTTGATCAGGTAAGCGTTGGGCTGAGCGGAAATCCGGATACCCAAATAAACTAGCAGAAGGTTTTAAAGCGAGGGCTTCAGGGACTTGAAGCAATTCGCGAATGTTACTTAATAACCGAACGGTCAGGCGGTCAATCAGGTATTGATTTTTCTGTCCATCATATAGTGTTAATGGATTGATTTTGTTGTACACGCCATCCGCTGAAAAGTAAACGGTAGTTACATCTTTCAAAAAAGTTTCGAACGGCTGCCAGTATAATTGATATGAAATTCTATTATCAATCGCGAACCTCATCGTATTGCTATAATAACTGAACTGA
>JANOVD010000121.1:0-1849 GCA_031417255.1 Chitinophagaceae bacterium | reverse complement strand
CCCCGGCAAAGGCAATGACAATAAACCTTACGGCGGGTTTTACACACAGGAAGAAATTAAAGAAGTGATACAATATGCTAAAGAAAGATACATTGATGTGATACCGGAAATTGAAATGCCCGGCCACAGCAGCGCCGCCATTGCAGCATTTCCATGGCTTAGTTGTTTTCCGGCAAAGCCAACAGAGATACCGGCAAATATGATTTCTCAAAAAAGTATTGATGAGCAAAAAGCAGGGAGAATAAAATTAGTGCAGGAAACCTGGGGCGTATTTGATGATGTTTTTTGTGCAGGCAAAGATTCTACTTTTAAATTTTTAGAAAATGTGATTGATGAAGTGATCAAACTTTTCCCTTCAAAATATTTTCATTTGGGTGCAGATGAATGTCCCAAAGCTCACTGGAAACTTTGCCCCCCCTGCCAAAAACGGATGAAAGACAATAACCTGAAAGATGAACATGAATTACAAAGCTGGTTTGTACAGCGCATTGAAAAATATGTAAACAGCAAGGGCAAAATTTTAATTGGCTGGGATGAGATTCTGGAAGGCGGCTTGGCGCCCAATGCCGTGGTGATGAGCTGGCGTGGAGAAAAAGGCGGCATTGAAGCAGCCAAACAAAAACACCAGGTGATCATGACACCCGGCAACCCGGTTTATTTTGATCATACACAAAGTAAAAACGAAGACAGCGTAACCATTGGCGGCTACAACCCCATTGAAAATGTGTATGCCTACGAGCCAATCCCTAAAGAACTGAATGCAGAAGAAGGAAAATATATTTTGGGCGCTCAGGCCAATATGTGGACAGAATACATGGAATACCCAAGCAAAGTTGAATACCAATTGTTTCCACGTATAACTGCACTGAGTGAGGTTTTGTGGAGCCCGAAGGAAAAAAGGAATTGGAAAGATTTTGAAAGAAGATTGCCAAGTGTTTTTGAAAGATTGGATAAACAGAAAATTAATTATAGTAAGGCGTATTATGATTTGAAGGCGACACTACTTCCCACAAAAAATTATGATGGTGTTTTATGGAAATTGGAAAGTAAAGTCAAAAATGCAAATATTCATTATGCCTGGGGCGTGAGTTCACTTGCACCAAATTATAGTGTTCCTATAGAAGTAAAGGGAACTCAACATTATAAGGCTTGGTTATATTCAAACGAAATAGATAAGAAGGCCAGCAATTTATTAAAAGATACCGTTTACAATAAAATATTAGCCAGAATAGATCAATCATTTCATTTCAACAAAGCCACCGGCAAAAAAATAACACTGACAACTGAAGCAGATAAAAAATACCCCGGCGATGGTGCTTTCACTTTGGTTAATGGCGTGCAAAATGAAAAAGGCATGTCAAAAACATCTGAGTTTTTAGGTTTTAACGGAACTGATATGGAAGCGACGATTGACCTTGGAAAGGAATCAGAAGTGTCGAAAATAACATTGCACAGTTTAAACCATCCCGGCAGCTGGATATATTTACCTGCACAAATTGAAGTTTCATTCATTCCGTTCATTGACACCACAATCATTACAAAACATGCGCCCATTGAATCGGTAACGCATGTTGTAAGGGATGAAAATAATGATCAAACCATACAGTTGGCAGTACCCAAAACCTGCCGCTACATAAGGGTATTTGCAAAAAATTATGGTATCATTCCCACGGGTAAACCCGGTGCCGGTAACCCGGCGTGGCTGTTTGTGGATGAGATTGAGGTGCAGTAGGTGTCAGGCCACTACGAAAAGAATTTACATGATGAGGTGCTGTAAAACAGAAGTATTCTGAACCTTAATTATATTTGCAGTGGCCAGACACCTAAGTCCAATGGAAGTGCAGTAGGT
>JANOVD010000120.1:0-9938 GCA_031417255.1 Chitinophagaceae bacterium | reverse complement strand
TGCCACATTTTTATAACCTATCGAAGCTTCAGCAAAATAAGCCAATGTTCTGAATATTCTTAAATTTGGCAAACCTTTACTAGCTGCTCTTTGCAAACGTACTCTTGAACCCGGGGCGGTCTGGCTACTGTCTGTAGGGTTAAAACCTGTAATTATTTGTCCGTTTTTATATAGTTTACCGGCAACTATTGAATCGGCAATGCGGTTGCCAACTACAGCATACTGCTGCGTTTCAAAATCCTGCCACATGGTACCAACCAGCAATCTGCCACTGAAACCTTTCCATTCTTTTTTAGCACTTGCAGTAATGGTGTGGTTATAACCTTTATAAGTTGTATAATAATTTTCAAGTGTGCCTAATGTACCAGCTGTAAGATAAAATGACTGGGGGTGAATCATAATGTATCCATCAGTTTTATAAGTATCATATCCAAACCTGCCTGCTACATTCAACCATGTAAATGGTTTAATATCTATACCCATGGTAGCTATCCAGCGCCTGGTTATATCTCCCATGGTATTGTTTTTTGAACTCCATATGGGGTTGTCAAAATCTGCATTGGGATTTGCATTAAACAAAGTGAGTTTACCGCCATAGTCATCCTGATACCTGGTTATATCATTATTTGCAGGCCACTGGTACAAGCTCATTAAATAAGAGGAACTACCTTTTGTTGGTTTTTTATTATCAGCATTGGAATAAGTAATAGAAGGCGTAAGTGTTATATACTTGCCAATTTTGGTTGTATTGGAAAGACGGGCAGTGTACTTTTTATAAAAATTATTAGGTACTACGCCGCTGTTATTTAAATATTGGCCTGATGCCCGGAATGCAACATTTTTTATTCCAAATTCAACACCAAGGTTATGAGTTTGCGAAAAACCCGTTTTATAAAAATTATGCAGGTTATCATACAATTTAATACCTGCAGGCCATTTAGGGCCAAAAGATGTAAAACGGCCAATAGGATCAGGATTATTATTACTTGCACCGGGACCGTATTCATTATTTAACTCAGCAAACCTGGTTAATTTCTGCATTCGGAAATTATTATCGTAGGTTACCAGAATTTTTTTGCCGGTAGCTTTTGCTTTTTTAGTAGTAATTACAATAGCACCTGAACTTGCCTGGCTGCCATAAAGTGCAGTTGCTTCGGGGCCCTTTAGCACCGTGTACGATTCTATATCATTGGGGTTTAAATCTGCAATACGGTTTGTATTGTCAATATTCCTGTTGTTACCATCACTGGCAAGGCCAACACCGCTACCTCCCTGCGAATTGGAGTTGAATGTTGTATTATCTGCAATTACGCCATCTATTACAAACAAAGGCTGGTTGGTACCCGATAAAGTATTAAAGCCTCTTAAAATAATACCCGAAGAAGCACCCGCAGTACCTGTTGTTGGCGTAACAGTAAGGCCTGCAACCCTTCCCTGCAGGGCATTTATAAAATTTTCCCTTTGTGTTTCTGCTACATCTGCTCCCTTCACAGTTTGAACAGAATACCCAAGTTCCCTGGGCGCTTTTTTAATATCCATGGCAGTTACAACAACTTCATCCATGGTGCCATCTTTTTCTACCATATTGATGGTAACATTGCCGCCATCCTTTACTTTGGTTTGCTGGCTGCCAAAATTAACGGAACTGATCAACAGTACATCTCCGGTTTTAGCAGTGATGGTAAAGTTTCCGTTTGCATCAGTTTTGGTTCCTGTTTTAGCGCCTTTTACAAGTACTGAAGCTCCAACAACGGGTTGGCCTTTTTCATCCAATACCCTACCGGTAACCGGCGCTTGTGCCTGTGTTAATAATGGGACCAGGAAAAACAGAATAGCAATAAATCTGTTTGTAAATTTTCTCATATAGATTAGTTTTGGTGTGTTAATTAAAAGATAGCAAATTAAGCAGTTTTAAAATATTAACAGGCTATTCTCTCAACAAATATAATTTGCCCTAAATTTAAAGATAAAAATTGCAAAAAATCAGGTTTTTTATCCAGATTTATTGTTTAAACAATAAAACTTTAGTTTTTTTAAATTTCCGGCAAACTTAATTATTGTTTTTTTGTGCTTTTTTTTGCAGAACCGATTGTTTTATTTTTTTGTATTAAGAATTTCATGAGATATGCGACTTTAGCACACGGATGACACGGGTTGGACGGATTAACACGGATTTTTCTGCTTTGCAGAAAATTGGATTTTGTCCACAGGATACTGGGGGTAAATTCATTTCCATTCCTGCAATATCTAAGCCTGACGATTACTAACATCCTGATTTTCTCACGAAGTGAAAAAAAATCTGTGTTCATCCGTCCAACCCGTGTCATCCATGTGCCTGTATTATGTCGCCTATTCTATTCAATACTTAGTATTATATTTTACAGAATCGGTAATGTTATTATCAGCCGCTGCTGAATTCTGTATTTTTAAAGACAGGGCTTCTTCTTCTTCAACCGGTATATAATAATTTCCAAAAACAGAAGTCAGTATTTTAGCATGATAAATTGCCCTTGTGAATTTATTTCCAATAACAATAATGGTAGCATCTTCTTCCAATAAACGGATAAATGTTGCATTGCTGCCATGCCACCACCCGTTGTGATAAATGATTTTGTTTCCTTCGGGAAAAATAATCGTACGCCAGCCAAGCCCATAATTTCGCATGCCGGGTTTTTCGTTGCTGTAAGCGGCATAAGCCTGTGCAAGTGTTTCTGCATTAAAAATAATACCGGATGTCAGCGCCCGGTCCCAGATTAGCAGATCCCTTGGTGTTGAGTAAATATTTTTATCGCCGTAAACCTGGTCTAAAAAATTATAAGGTTCCAGTCCTCCCCGCCAATTGTAGCTGGGTAAGGCTTTGGCAGTATCAGACAGTTTAAAAACATAAGTATTTTTCATTTGTAAAGGGATAAAAAAAGTTTTATCCATATATTCGGCATATTTTAATCCCGAAACCTTTTCAATTAATAAAGCCAGAAGTGCATAGTTGGTATTGCTGTAATTGAAATGCGAATTGGGCGTTGAAATATCTGCCAGTTCTGCTTTTCTTAGAATTAAAAAATTAAAAACATCTTCGTTGCCAATATAACGGCTTTTATCCCAACCCAGTTTTTCCATAAAATAATTGTAATTGGGTAAGCCGCTTCTGTGGTTTAATAAATTGCGTATGGTAATTCCGGGATAATTAAATGCAGGAAAATATTTACTGAACTCATCATCAATATTTAGTTTTTCATCCTGCCTTAATTTTAAAACTGCCATGGCAGTAAATGTTTTGGAAACGGATGCTATATGCATGGGCGAATTTTCCGAAATGGTATCAATACCCGGTAAGTGGCCGGTACCGCTGTATTTTTCAAAAATGATATTTCCTGATTTGGCAACTAAAATGCCACCATTAAATCCTTTTATTTTTAAAACAGTATCATACCAAAGCCGGCAGTTATTTTTTATCCTGTTCCATTCAACTGCCAAAACCGGTGCCGGTGCCGGCAGTTTTATTATTACAGTACTGTCGGCTTTGGTTTTATCGGAAGTTTGCAAAGAATTACAGGATACATTGCATAAAATGATGCACATCAAACTCAGGCAAAAGAGAAGCGGATATTTGTAAAAGGTATTTTGAAAAACGGGCATTATAAAATTTTAAGTCTTTATAGAATATATTTGTGCAAAATACGCAGTAATCATCATGCCCGAAAATAAAATGACCAGTTATCCGAAAGATAAAATAAACATTCTTTTTTTAGAAAATATAAGCGATGTTGCTGTAAAGCATTTTCATGCATCGGGCTATGCAAATGTAAAAAAAATAAATGGTGCATTAAGTGAAGCCGAATTGATTGCTGCAGTTAAAGATGTTCACCTGTTAGGCATACGCAGTAAAACACAGATAACAAAGAAAATATTAGATGCTGCACCAAAACTACAGGCCATTGGTTGTTTTTGTATTGGCGTTAACCAGGTTGATTTAAAAGCTGCTACAAAAAACGGGGTTGTTATTTTTAATGCGCCCTATAGCAATACCAGGAGTGTAGCCGAACTGGTGATCGGCGCATCCATCATGCTCATCAGAAAAATTGTGGATAAAAATAAAGCCGCACACGAAGGTTTATGGATGAAAGAAGCCAGCGGCAGTTATGAGTTGCGGGGAAAAACATTGGGCATAATCGGTTACGGAAATATTGGTAAGCAGGTAAGTGTGCTTGCCGAAAATATTGGCATGAAAGTAATTTTTTATGACACCGAAACCCGGCTGCCGTTGGGTAATGCCGAAAACAGGAAAAGCATGAAAGATGTAGTGAGCAAATCAGATATCATTACGCTGCATGTACCTGAATTGAACAGTACAAAAAATCTTATCAATAAAAACATACTTAAATATTTTAAGAAAGGCAGCATACTGATAAACTACGCAAGGGGAGAAGTGGTTGACCAGGAGGCATTGCGTAAAGTTTTGCTGGATGGGCATTTGAGCGGAGCTGCTGTAGATGTGTTTCCGGTGGAACCTGAGAAGAACGGAGATCATTTTTCAAGTCCGTTGCAGGGCCTGGGTAATGTATTACTTACACCGCATATTGGTGGCAGTACACAGGAGGCCCAGCATAATATTGGGGATGATGTGAGCAGTAAATTATTTAATTATCTTGAAAAAGGTATCAGTACCGGCTCTCACAGTATTCCGGAACTGTCGCTACCACCACAGGAAGGAACACACCGCATTTTACATATACATCATAATGTACCAGGCGTACTCTCCGAAATTAATACGCAGCTGAGCAAACACAAGATCAATATACTTGGTCAATACCTTAAAACCAATGATACGATTGGTTATGTAGTGCTGGATGTAAATAAGCACCTGAGTAAAAATGCACTGGAGTTGTTGCGTAAAGTAAAAGCAACAATAAAAGTAAGGGTGTTGTATTAAGTTTTGTATAGGATAAAAAGAGGTTAAAGTTTACAAATTACTACCTGAAGGTTTTATATTTTTACCTACAGGTAATTGAACCGAAACCCTTGTGCCTTTACTGTGTCGTAACATCGCTTTTTTCTGTATGCTATGCCTTTTTCGGATTGCAGGTTTTCCCTATGCCATAATACCCATTTTCCAGGTTTATATAATCCGTAGAAATATCGTAGTATTTGTAAGCAATGCGTTTTCAGAATTTTTCATCATCGGGAGTGCCTTCACCCCAAAAATCTTGGTATCAATCAATGGTGGCCTTTTATCATCAGCAAATGCTATCCCAGGCAAACCGGCAATCATTAATCCGCTGCCTAACTGTTTCAAAAATAATTTCCTGTTTTGTTTCATACAAACTCTTTTAAGAAAGTTAATCAAACAATTATGATAAAGTAAGAAATAATTATGTAAAAGAAAACAGAAACAAGCTGAATACAAAATTAAGTTTCCTGCTCATCAACGTGCCTATGGCACTGTTGTTAAAGAAAGAGGTGAGTTATTATCTAAAATGTTTTTGCACAAAAATATTTTCTGGTACAATAATGGCAATGCACCCACTAACCACACGACAGTAACCTGCCCGGTCATTTTATAACCTTAATTTAAAGCTATGAAGAGTTTGCAATTTTTTTCTGTTATCTGCCTGGTAGGTATGATGACAATTTTTACAAATGCATGCAGCAAAACTGATCCAAATAATCCTGCAGGCGGTGGAGGAGATTCCTCTTTGATACATCGTGTAACCATACAAGCCACACAGTTTCAACCGGCCACTATTTATGTACTGCCGGGTTCAAAAATAACCTGGACAAATAATGATACCGTTGTGCATACAGTTACATCAAATGATGGAATCAGTTTCAACAGTGGTAATATAAACCCACAGGGCACTTATACTTTCACTTTCAACACCTTGGGTACTTATGTTTATCATTGCAACCTTCATCCTTCAATGCAGGGCACCATTAATGTGGTTACAAGGTAAGGAATACTAAAAAGAGAACCGGGCATCAACACCAGGTTCTCTTTGTTATTTTATTATCTTAAATAACAGGCTCATTTAAAAATAAAATGAACCCGTTTAGTTATTATAACCCGGCTATTAATTCAGTAGCCATTTTTATATAATCATCATTTTTAGCTTTTGTAGCTAAATCTATAGTGGTTGTGGCTGCTGCTCTGCTGGCTGCTTTATCGCCTAATTTTAAATGTATGCGTGCCTTTAACATGTACATCCAAAATGCTTCTTTATTTGTTTCAAGTGCTTTGTTTACCCAGCTTAAAGCCTGGTTCAGGTCTTTGCCATTATCATAATAATAAGATGCCGCATTAAAATAAGGTTTGTTATCCTTATTCATTGCATTATCTATCTGCTTCATCACTTTGGCATCGGTGCCGGCAGTTATGGCAAACTGCACATAGGTATTCTCCCACATCATTTCCACATTACAACTGCTGCCGGTAATATCAGCAAAGTTGATGGTAAAGTTCTCTACTGTAAAGGGGGTTTTAACCACATCGGCCTGCACACGTACCACATCGTTCTCCTGCTTGTAGTTACCGGGTTGGCTTACTGTTGCATCTTTTGATATGATGATGGTCCATTTGCCGGCATCGGGTATGGTCAATAAACCATATTTACCAGCTTTCACTTCGGTACCGCCAATGGTTACATCCTCGCTGAAAGTAAGGGTGGTGGCATTATTGGCACCGGTACGCCATACTTTGCTAAAGGGTACCAGGTCGCCCATTATTTTGCGGCCTTTTTTTGCCGGGCGGCTGTAGCTTAATTCAACCGATCCCAGTGCAAAATTTTGCTTTATCGTTTGTGTAGGCGAAGGTTGTGGTGTGGTTAATGTTTGTGCGTTTACCAGCGATAAAACCAGCATGGCACTTAGGAATAATACCGTTTTTTTCATGATGTAATTTTTAGAAAGCAAATGTAAGTAATAAGTTAATGGAAAGTTTAGCAGGGGGCAATTTCCTTTATATCCAGGCTTCCGTTACAGGGCCAAACCGAATAAATAATGCAATATATTTACCTTTAGTATCTTCTTCATTCAAAACAGCTTATTCATGCAAAAAATTGTTCTCTACTTTTTCTTTTTAGTTTTATGCTTAGCATTACATGCCCAGGACACCATTCAGCAAATTGTACCCGGAAGAAAAAATGCCGGTAACCAGCTTAATAAACCCTATGTAATTCTTATTTCAGCAGATGGCTTCCGGTACGACTATGCCAAAAAATACAACGCCGTTAATTTATTGCAGTTGCGCCGCAATGGTGTAAAGGCAAAAAGTATGATACCTGTTTTTCCCAGTGTTACTTTTCCCAATCACTATTCTATTGCCACAGGCCTGTATCCTTCGCATCATGGCCTGGTGTATAACCAGTTTTATGATAGAAACCGGAAAGCAACTTATGGCATGGCCGACCGTAAGGCGGTAGAAGATGCAACCTGGTATGGCGGAACACCTTTGTGGGTGCTGGCCGAGCAGCAGGGCATGTTAAGTGCCTCGTATTATTTTGTAGGAACAGAAGCGGCAATACAGCAAACATATCCCACCTATTGGTATAAATTTGGCGATAATACCGATATCAATTACCGCATCAATAAAGTTATTGACTGGCTGAAACTTCCCGAAGAAATACGTCCGCATTTTATTAGTTTTTACATCAGTAATGTAGATCATGCCGGGCATGTGTATGGGCCCGATGCCCCGCAAACACAGGCTGCGGTTCAGTTTGTGGATAAGGCCATCGGCAGCATGGTAGAAAAAGTAAATGCACTTGGCCTGCCGGTGAACTTTATTTTTTTGTCCGATCATGGCATGGCTGCTGTAGATACGGTAACCCGTATCAACATTGCAACTATGATTGATACTGCCCGTTTTATCATGCGTGGTGGTGGCACCAGTTTGCATTTGTATGCAAAGAACGCAGCCGATATTCAATCAACTTACGAAGCATTAAAAAAGAAAGAAAACAATTTTACAGTTTACCTGCGTGAGCACATCCCTGCCAAATGGCATTACAGCAAAAGCGATGACCTGTTTGACCGGATTGGTGATATTTTTGTGGTACCCACATATCCAAAAGTTTTAAGCGGCTACACAAACCGCATTTCGCCGGGGGCACATGGCTTTGACCCTGGCATAAAAAAAATGCATGCAAGTTTTTATGCCTGGGGCCCACAAATAAAAAACGGAAAAACAATTGCTTCTTTTGAAAATATTCATGTGTATCCTTTGGTTTGCCGGTTGCTTGGCCTTAGTTATGCTCACAAAATTGATGGCGATCCGGAAGTGCTGGAAAAGATTGTACGGTAAAGATGAGCAGGCCTCTTAATTTTTTTTTCTGTTTTTTATCATGAAGCCGATATTCGAAATAAAACTCAGTATAAAAATGATCATTGTTGCACGTTCTACCAATTGCTGATCAAAGTTTTTACCGGTTAGTTTCAGCAGCAGAAAATGAATATAGGAATTTGATCTGTCGTGGTAGCCCAATGCTTCCCTTACCTGCCAATGCCAATCGGTGCATGCACAATAGCCCCAACCATACCATAATCCCAAAACAAGCCACGAAAAAACAGTTAGCAACATGGTAACCAGGTGCAGCTTCCTTGTTTTGGCAAAGGCCCAACCAACACAGTTAAATAATGTAAATGCCGTATGAAAAACAAAGAAGAAGATATTGAGGAACTGATACCACATGGGTTTATTGTTATGTGGTAAAGATAATTAATGAAGTGCTTTGTGTGGCTCCGTATCGAGGATGTTGCACCGAAAAAAAAATGTAACTTACCTTTTTCAAAACAACCACAACCATGTTCAAAACATTAATGCTGGCAGCATTTGGTTATTTTTTGTTTATGCCATTTTGTGCGGCTCAAAAAAAAGGTATGCTGCCACTTACCGGCATTCATTATTTTAATGAAGGGATATGGCCCAAATCAATTGCCGTAAAAATAAATGGCAGCCTTGTTTTTGGTAACCGCATACCCCTGAACAGGGAAATAGAGATGAGCTTTGTGCAACCGGCCGGCTTTACAGCCGATAAGAAAAAAAAATATTTTATTGGTGCAGAATATTCGCTCATCTCGGCCAAGGGCGAGCTGCTGCGGAATATCCCCAATCTTTTATTTCAGCAGGAAACCCTGGGCTTTACAGCCAAAGACCTGAACCAGATTACTGTAAAATTTGGTATTGCAGAAGGTATTATAGAGCCCAATTCAAAAGCTGTTATTAAAATTCGCCTTTACGACTTGAAGGGTACAAAACAACTGACACTAAATTATCCCATAAGCATTTCGTACCCCAAAGAAACCATCTACCTTACCAAGTCGGTGCAAACGCTTAAATCGCAGGTGGGTTCTGTATTCATGTCAACCGGTTTAAAGGCAGCAGGCGCAGTATTTTCGGTTGATTCGCTTGTGGCTACCGATAAAAAAATGGATTACCTCAATCTTGTTATTTCGAAAATAGACGGAACTGATATTATTGGTATGCTGGAGGGCAAGGAAAAATTCTGGGTGTACGACAGTGCCTTTAATGAAATAAAGATTAAGGAAGTATTGCTGAAAAAAGTTGGCGGTGCACTGGAAGGCGGTACTGTAAACAGCACTTTAAAAATACCATTCCGCTTAAAGAAAGATAAGCCAAAAAACTACTACATACGCTACCGCTGGGAGGGCCAGGATAAGATGCAGGTGCTGGATATTATTGTTGCTAAATAAATAGCCACGAGTTACACGGATTGAAACAGATAAACACAAAACAAAGCGAAGAAAAAACTCAGCCTGATTATTTATTCTTAGCAACGTCTCTCTCCTGTTTTAATCTTTGAGGCACCTTAGTAATGTTTTGCAATTACTTTCATTAGTTTTCTTTGTTTCTCTGTCATTTTCATCAAAATATTTATTTTTCTTTTTGATTCTGGTAGGATGACAGATAATTGATACATGTTTTG
>JANOVD010000119.1:0-1605 GCA_031417255.1 Chitinophagaceae bacterium | reverse complement strand
GGTAAGGCCCACTCTGGTTAATAGGTCGGTTGGCAGCGTGTACCCTAGTTGCACATTTTTAATACGCATAAAGGCTCCATTTTCCACATAAAATGAAGAGAACCACATATTAGACGGAGGAGCATTATAGGCGTTGCGCGTCAACTCATTTGTCGAGCCTTCGCCAGACCAACTATTTAAAAGGTCAGTTGAGCCATTGACCATACCACTTTGATCCATCCGGTGCGTTTTGGCCTTCACCATGTTTGCAATATCCACGCCTGCCTGCCCCTGGAGGAAGACCGAAAAATCAAAACGGTTCAACTCCGCTTTCAGGTTTAAGCCGTAGAGATATTTTGGTAACCCATTACCTATGACAGTCCGATCACGCGCATTGATAACGCCATCGCCATTCAAATCTTTAAATCTGCGATCTCCCGCAGCCACACCACCCATTCCACTCGAAGCTGCTTCACCTCCATTCTGGATTATACCATCGGTTACGTAACCGTAAAAATTACCAATTCTTTCACCTACTTGCGACCGGCTTTGAAAGCCGAAAGCACCGTCTTTAGAAACGTAATCCGTTGCGCTGTTTTCCAGAAGTTTGGTTACTTTATTATCGAGTGTGGAGAAATTTGCGTTAGCAGAAAAATTTACTTTACCCAATTCTTTATTGAATCCCAAGGCAATCTCAAAGCCTTTGTTCTCCATGGAGAAAGTGTTCTTCGTTATCGTATTTCCCAAAACCGCTAAGGAGGCCGGCACTGGCGCGTTACCCAATAAGTCGGTAATTTCCTTTATGTAGTAGTCAGCTGTTAAAGTTAGCATGCCGTCAAAAAGCGTTGCATCTATACCCACATCTGTAGTAGTGGACTCTTCCCAATGGATCCGGGAATTCCCTACTACGCTTTGGTAAAAGGCAGGAGTTAAATTCTGGCCTGTGCCAAGAGGGTATAACGACCTCCCCGAATTAGAAGCATACGCATTCGCATACTGAAAGGATGGAATATTTTGATTTCCGACAACACCGTAACTTGCCCTTAGTTTTAGCTCATTTATCTGCTTAACAGATTGAAGAAAAGGTTCTTCTGAAATGCGCCAACCAACAGACAGTGCCGGAAAATTCCCATACAGATTGTCCCCGATAAATTTTGAAGAACCATCGCGTCTTAAACTGAAGGATACCAAATATTTATCCGCATAATCATAATTAAACCGGCCGAGATAAGAAACAAGACTGTTAACTTCTGAAAAACCAGTTGTGTTTTTGCTTGCTAAAGCATTTATACTCAACTGACCTGGAGGATTTCCTGAGCCATTTACATAAACCTGGCGCTGAGTATTTTCAAGTGCATCCGTACCAACAACAAGAGAAAAGTTGTGCTTTCCTATTTCTCTGTCGTAGGATACCGTGTTTACCCAATTCCATTGGCTGAAAGCTCCCCACGTTTCAGCGTAAACAGAAGGATTTACGAACGTGCCTCTGGCATTGATTTCGGTGGGAACTCCAGGCCTGTCGAATATATACAATGACGTGTTATTAACATAGTTCATGGCTGTTCGGAACCTTAAGCCCTTCAGAATTTCATACTCACCAAATCCAGACAGCATGAGCTGATCGGT
>JANOVD010000118.1:0-4696 GCA_031417255.1 Chitinophagaceae bacterium | reverse complement strand
TTTTAGAAAAAGCAACAGAGATCGGTGTGTCGGAAATTATCCCGCTTATTTGTGAAAGAACCGAAAAAAATACTTTTAAGCTAGAGCGGATGAAAAATATTTTGGTGAGTGCCATGTTGCAAAGCCGGCAATGTTGGTTGCCGGTTTTGCATGAGCCAACTAAATTCAATGATCTGATAAAATCATCAACACATCAACAAAAATTTATTGCACATTGCATTGATGACGCCAAAAGAAATTTATCTGATCTGAATAATGAATCGCTTTCTTCTAAAATTATTTTAATTGGACCCGAAGGAGATTTTACTCCGCATGAAATTGAAATTGCACTGGAAAATCATTTTAGTGCTGTAACACTTGGCGAAACAAGACTAAGAACCGAAACTGCCGGAATTGTTGCTGCCACCTTACTTCGCCTCGTCTGAAGATTCGTCCTTCTCTGTTGTAAGAACCGGTTCATTCAACTCAACCACCCTGTTTTTCTTCATGCGTTTTCGCATTACCATATTCAGCATTTCCACAACAAAGGAGAACGCCATACCAAAATAAATATAATTTTTAAGGTTGAGTTCATGTGCTGCTTTTGCATTCCATCCTTCCATAACCAGGCTAAGGCCAATCATTACTAAAAACGATAAGGCCAGCATTTTTAATGTTGGATGTTTATGAATGAATGCAGAGATGGCCGGGCTGAACAGGAACATGACCGTCATGGCAATTACAACTGCTGCTATCATGATCTCCACATATTTTGCAGTACCACCAGCGGTAATGATACTGTCGAAGGAAAAAACTGCATCAATCAACATGATTTGCCCGATGGCATTGGCAAGTGTTATCTTTTTCTTTTTTTTATCGGACGCATTCGGGTCTTCTCCTTCAAGCTTATGATGTATTTCCATCACCGATTTATAAATGAGGAATACGCCACCGGCAAGCATTACAATACTTGCCAGGTCAAAACCCTTTCCCCAAAGGGTAAATACCGATTTGCCTTTTTGAGAAAGCAGCCAGCCCAGCCCCATTAACAAAAGGCTTCGGGAAATTATGCCCGTGATCATCCAGATACGCCGTGCGGTTTTCTGGTCTTTTTGTAAACCTAAACGGTTGAGAATAATGCTGACAAAGATCACATTGTCAATTCCCAATACAACTTCCAATACAACAAGTATTAAAAAGCTGATGATACTTTCTGATGTTAATAAATGTTCCATATTTTATTATTGGCAATGGGCATTTAGCAACAGGCAATTGCCCATTGCAAATTGTCAATTGCCTATTTATTTAATTCTTTACAAATACTTTTTATAATGCCCGGCCCTTCATAAATAAAACCGGTCCATACCTGAACCAACGATGCACCTGCATCTATTTTTTCTTTTGCATCTGCCCCGGTAAAAATTCCACCGCTTGCAATAATAGGAATTTTACCATTTGTTTTTTGATAAATATATTTTACTATTTCTGTGCTTCTGTGTTTCAGTGGCAATCCGCTTAAACCACCGGCTCCTATAGTCGTGAGTCGGGAGTTGGGAGTCATGAGTTGGTCTCTGCTGATGGTTGTGTTTGATGCAACAAGGCCGTCGAGTTTTATTTCCAGTGCAAGATCTATAACATCATCAATTTGTTCAATGGTAAGATCAGGAGCAATTTTTAATAGAATTGGTTTAGGATTTATCAGTTTAGCGTTTAGGTTTTGCAGATTAGTAAGTATTTTATATAAGGCATCTTTCTCCTGCAATTCTCTCAGGCCGGGCGTGTTAGGGCTACTTACATTCACCACAAAATAATCTACATAATCATGCAGGGCATTAAAGCAAATTTCATAATCCTTCCATGCGTCTTCATTTGGCGTAATCTTGTTTTTTCCAATATTCCCTCCAATAACAATTTTGATTTTTGATTTTTGATTTTTGATTTCTTTAAGTCTTTTGACAACAACTTCAACCCCATCATTATTAAATCCCATGCGGTTGATAAGGGCTTTGTCTTTTGGCAAACGGAATAACCGTGGTTTATCATTTCCTGCCTGCGGCAATGGAGTTACAGTTCCAATTTCAACAAAACCAAAACCAAGGGCTTCCAGTTCGTTTAAATATTTTGCGTTTTTATCAAAGCCTGCACCTAGGCCAACTCTGTTTGAATATTGAATATTGAATATTGAATATTGAATATTCCCTTGCGGCTTGTAGATTGAAGCTATGAAGCTTTTAATAAATCTCACCTTACAAAGCAGCCTCAACCCATTCATCGAAAAATAGTGAATCCACTCAGGAGGAAAAAAGAAGAGAATACTTCGCAGTAATTTATACATTGATTGCTTATCTATTTATATTCTTTTAGCTTTTCAATTACTTCTTTTGAAAAAAGCATGTTAACCATACTATCGTCTTCATCATAGTTAACAAATCCCCATTCTTTAGCAAATTCATCTTTAATAGCCACCAGTTCAGAGTTCATAAAGATAACCAGCGTTTTATTTTCTTTGTCCAACTTTACGTTGGTATCGCCAAATTGTACTTTCATCAAAGGCAGCATCATGTTCTCTAATGTAGAATCTTCATATTCTTTAAATTTCATCCGCATTAGCATTGTATGTTTGATCTTTGCATACTGTGCCTGTTGTATTGAGAAAACGGGGAAAATCTTATCAACTTTTACTGAGTCAAAAGAACAACTAAAGTCTTCTGATTCAAATGTACTTTTCATAGCTTCTTTAAGCTGTTCACGTGTTGCAATGGTGAACAATTTGGGATAGGTATAATCAAGTATTTTTTCCAGGTCCTGTAGCTGAGTAACTTTCATCATGGCTTCTAAACGCTCTATCAGTTTAGCATCTTCCTGGGCATGGCCGCTTATACATGTAATTATTGATACAAACAGCAGTAGAATTATTCTTTTCATAAGATTTGATTGAAATATGCCCGGTAAGAATCAGCAAAATGATGGTGATAGTTTGGCTAAATTTTGTTTTTGTAAAAGTACATTTTTTAGAAGCATTTAATTAACTTTGATAAAGTTGCATAAACAACCATTCTTAGTTTTAGGTTTGAGGTTTGTTGTATGGGGTTAAGCTCCCTGATTATATAAAAGCTCTTCAAATAGTAAAACCACTAACTATTAACTATTAACCTCGTCCGAACAGCATTCAGCCGGGCGGGCATTAACTTATTTACCATGCAGGAAGCATACATAGTAGCAGGATACAGAACTGCCATTACAAAAAGTAAAAAAGGCGGATTCAGGTTTACCAGGCCCGATGACCTGGCAGTTGATGTAATTAAAGGTTTGCTGGCAACCGTGCCGCAATTGGATGTAAAAAGAGTGGATGATGTAATTGTAGGTAATGCTGTGCCTGAGGCTGAGCAAGGCTTACAGGTTGCCAGGATGATTTCGGTAAGAGCTGTTGGTATTCATGCGCCAGGCATTACCATTAACCGTTATTGTGCTAGCGGGCTGGAGAGTATTGCCATGGCTACCGCAAAAATAAGAAGCGGTATGGCCGAGTGTATTATTGCAGGTGGTACCGAAAGCATGAGCATGGTACCTACTGCGGGCTGGAAAACTGTTCCTTCTTTTGCTATTGCCGAAACCGAACCCGATTATTATTTAAGCATGGGCCTTACAGCCGAAGCTGTTGCTAAAGAATATGAAGTAAGCCGGGAAGACCAGGATGCTTTTAGTTTTAAAAGCCATGTAAAAGCCGGTAATGCCATTAAGGAAGGATATTTTAAATCGGGCATTTTACCCATTACTGTAAATGAAGTTTATTTAGACGGTAAAGGAAAAAAACAAAAACGTGATTTTATAGTTGATACCGATGAAGGTGTAAGGGCCGATACCTCGCCGGAAGGACTGGCAAAATTAAAACCTGCATTTGCTTTGGATGGATCGGTAACCGCCGGTAATTCTTCTCAAACCAGCGATGGCGCAGCTTTTGTAATTGTAATGAGTGAGAGGATGGTAAATGAACTGGGCTTAAAACCCATTGCCCGTTTGGTGAACTGTGCCAGTGCCGGTGTTCATCCACGCATTATGGGCGTGGGACCGGTAGAAGCGGTGCCCAAAGTTTTAAAACAGGCAGGCATGAATCTTTCTCAAATAGATTTGTTTGAATTGAATGAGGCTTTTGCATCCCAGGCACTGGCGGTGATAAGAACTTTAGACTTAAACCCCGATATCGTAAACATAAACGGCGGCGCTATTGCATTGGGACATCCGCTGGGTTGTACAGGTTGTAAACTTACCATACAGCTTACCAACGACATGAAAAGGCTGAATAAGAAATACGGTATTGTTACAGCTTGTGTAGGAGGTGGACAAGGAATTGCAGGAATTATTGAAAATATTCAATAATAAAGCTAACTTTATGGCAACAAAATAAACATCAGCCGGGCAATGTTATATTCAGACAGGTAATTCAATAGAAAATATTATACTCCCTATTAAACTTTACCGGATCAATTCAGTCGTAACTAATTAATATAAAAGTCACCAAATTAACTGCTATGGACAGAAGAGACTTTCTTACAGCGGGTAAAACCCGGAAAAAGATTCCTGTACCGTTTGTTTCCCCGGCACGCACTTTAAGTGGTATCAATCCTTATACCGGTCCCTGGGGTACCAATGAAGTTATTCATCTTTTAAAGCGAACCATGTTTGGGGCAAAAAAAGCTGATGTGGATTATTTTGTTAC
>JANOVD010000117.1:0-11309 GCA_031417255.1 Chitinophagaceae bacterium | reverse complement strand
CAACCGGTTTGAACCTGATTATATTGATGTAAACTGCATGAAGAATATTGTAAACGACCTGTACCCCGAAAAAATGGAAGACAAGCCACTGGTACAGCAAATGGTGGAAAAGGGAAAGCGCCTGTTTGTATTAAGCAAGCTGTTACCAAAAACAGAAGAGTATAAACTGATTGGCTATACCAAAGAGCAGTTAAAAGCTGTGTATGAGCATGAGAGAAATGTTTGGGACCTGTTTGTACAAAATAAATTTTTACAAACCATTGATAACAATATCATCAAAAATTATATTGGCGAAGGGCCAAAAACACAGGAGTTGGGAGAAGCTTCGCCGGGTAATATCGGCAGTTTTGCCGGATGGCAGATCGTAAAAAAATTCATGCAAAAAAATCCAAAACTCGGCTTACCTGAATTGATGAATTTGAATGCTGAAACCATTTTTCACCAGGCAAAATACAAACCATAGGAAAGTAAAAAAGTAACAAGATAAAAGAATACAAGTCAGGCAGCCTGCACCTGCTGCATTGCCTGCTCTGGTTTTTTACCCAATTGTTTCATTACCCTGAAGTGTGAAGCAACAGCTTCTGACATGGTATCGTATTTATTATAGGGAAGGTTAAACTCCTTACATTTTTCCATTACTATTTTACTGATTTCCGGGTAATGCACATGGCTAACACGGGGAAAAAGATGATGCTCAATCTGGTAATTCAATCCACCAACAAACCAGGAAATAACTTTATTGCCCATAGCAAAATTTGCTGTAGTTCTTATCTGGTGCTCGGCCCAGGCCGATTCTATATGTTTTGTTGCATCCAATGGAACGTGTTCAAACTCTGTATTTTCAACTACATGCGCCAATTGAAAAACAAGTGATAGGATCAGTCCCATTACTGCATTAAGCAAAAAATATCCTGCCAGCCATGGTAAAAAACCCCAAACCATAATGGGTAACACAATATAAAAAGTAATGTATAAAATTTTTGTTGCCCAAAAAATAACATGGTTTTTTGTGGTCATCTTCCATGCATCTGTGGTAAATATTTTACGTGAAAAATATTTTGTAAAATCCATGATATAGATCCAGAAAATAGTTGATAACGCATAAACGGGCAACAGGTACAGGTATTGTATTTTATGAGCAGGCACCCATTTTTGCGATTCGCAATGGCGGATAATGGGGCTTTTGGCAATGTCATCATCAATACCATCTACATTGGTGTATGTGTGATGTATGATGTTGTGTTTTTGTTTCCAGAGATAGGAACTTGCGCCAAGTGCATTTAAACTCAATCCCAAAAAATCATTAAGTTTTGGTTTGGTAGAATAGCTGCCGTGATTGGCATCGTGCATTACAGCAAACCCAATTGATGCTAAAGAAATTCCAAATACAACGCAAATCAGCAATGCCTGCCAGTTTTGTAAAGCGGCAAACATCAATAAACTATAACACACTAAAGCCGTAGTAACTAAAGTTATAGTTTTAATGTAAAGCCTCCAGTCGCCGGTTTTTTTAATTTTATTTGTTGTAAAATAATCCTCTACCGATGCTTTTAAGCTTTGATAAAATTCGTTGTCGCTGTTTGAAAATGTGATTTTTGCCATACTAGATTTTGCCGGTTTATTTAAAACATAAATTCGGTAACAGGGCTCCATATAAATCAGCAGGAATGAATATGAAATTTTAAACCGCTATTAACACCGGTTTGCCTGTTGCTGAACGATTAAAGGTAAGGCAAAAATACAGTATAAAAAGGTTAAATTAGTTGAGTTTAAAAGGGGCACACATATCAAAAGCAGGAATTACAACATCAAAGGTCTTTTTATTAGTGATATTCTCTATAAGGTAAGTGCCATGCATTTTCCCTATTTCGGAGCGAAGATTACAACCGCTCATGTATTGATAAGATTCTGTGGGATTAATTTGTGGCTGCACACCCACAACCCCCTCACCTTCCACTTCACGCATGCTTCCGTTACTGTCGTAAATATGCCAGTGCCTGCGTAAAAGTTTAACCGGAAATGCATTATTATTTTCGATGGTGATGCGGTAGGCAAATGTAAATTCGCTGTTAACAGGATTGCTGTAATCAGGCTGATAGTATGTTTCCACACTAATGGTAATACCTTCTGATATTTTAGAAATCATGTTTTTTGTTTGTAGTAAAAACCAGTAAGAAAAAATCTTTTATGTAATTTACAATATACTATGCTACTTAACTAAAAAAATTATGGCCCAAAAAATACATCATTACAGCAATGGCGAAATAACAGTTGCCTGGAAACCGGATTTGTGCATTCACTCAGGCATTTGTTTTAAAAGCCTGGCCGAAGTTTTTGACCCACGCCGCAGACCATGGATTGATATGAGCAAAGCAGAAACAAAGCAAATTATTGAGCAGGTAAAAAAATGCCCCAGTGGTACGTTGAGTATTGATGAGAAAAAAATCAGTCAGAAATTTGTTTTACTAAAATCAATCTTATTGGCAAATAACCTCCAGCCAGCATATTAACTAATAACTTTGCTTCATCCGCTGTAAATGCACCTGAAATTTGAACATTACCTCCTTCTATAGGACTATATACGAATGGGGCACTATATACTGTTCCGTCAATAACAATACCAATAGATTTATTAACATTTTTTAGTGTCATAGCGTGAAATTTTTTTGCTCCTATCTTGTTAAAGCGGATTGAAAGCAATGGCTCACCTCTATCACCAAAAGCCATTTTTATATGATCTAGAATTTCATTTATAGCTAACTTCGAAACATTATTTCTAAGAGCAAAAATCGCCAAAGCGGGGTTTCCTAAGAGAGTTTGATTCCACTGATAAGCTAATAAACAATCTTCTGGCAGATGGGGCTTCAAATTTTTGGATAGTAGATTAAATTCAATAGTGTCAGATGATTTTATTAAACCCACATTTGGAATCCTACGCTCGTTAATAATACTATCGCTTGTGTTCAGCAATGTATAAAAAGCCTTCTTCTTATCTAAATCTATATCATGGTTCGGATAACCAAATAAAACACTTAATAATTCAATAGCAGTATAAGTCTCATAAAAAGAAACTTCGCATGGTTTTACAAGCCAGTTACTAATAAACTCATCTTCTATAACACTTCCACTTTCTACGATAAATTCTTTTTTGCTATTGTTGTAAGCTATCGTGGAATTTTTATATCCTGCATTCAGCATCCTCTTTTTCAATACGGATATGGTTGAATCTATCTGTATTTTAGATATTAATAATTCCTTATCATCTATTTGAAGTCTATATAAATTCGCTTTTTCTTGGGCATAAGTGCAAGTAGTTGCCAATACTAAGAAGATAAGTATGAGTTTTTTCAAAGTATAATTATATTTTTTTAGCAGACTTGTAGCTATTCTTCAGCAACCATTGCAAAACCTTTTCCCGGTTATCCCCCTGCACAATTATTTCGCCATCTTTCACCGAGCCGCCTGTGCCGCAAAATGATTTTAATTTTTTGCCCAGTTCTTCCATATCAGCAGTTGCGCCAATAAAACCTTCAACCAGTGTAACGGCTTTACCTGCACGGTGCCTGGTATCCAATCTTATTCTTAATTTTTGTTGAGAAGGTTCTATGGTTTCCTGCTCATCAACAACCTCATCCGGCAGTTTAAAATTGGGGTCGGTTGAGTAAACCAATCCGCCCAATGATTGTCCACCGGACGCTGTGCGTATTTTTTTCTTCTGCATGATTTTTAATTTCAGATGATCACCGCTTTTAAACTCAGATCCAAACTTCTTGCCTGGTGAATAATGGCACCGCTGGAAATATAATCAACCCCGGTTGCGGCATAGGCCTCAATATTATTTAAATTAATTCCGCCGCTGGCCTCAGTTTCATATTTGCTATCAATTATTTTTAATGCTTCAGTAATTTGTTCGGGTGTAAAATTATCCAGCATAATGCGGTTAACTTTTCCCACGGCTATTACTTTTTTTACATCTTCAATATTCCTGGTCTCTATTTCAATTTTTAACCCCGGTTTTTTTTGATGTACATAAGCAAATGCTTTTTCTATAGCCTTTTCAATTCCGCCGCAATAATCAATGTGATTGTCTTTCAGCATAATCATATCATACAAACCAAACCGATGGTTAACCCCTCCACCAATCCTAACTGCTTCTTTTTCCAACAGCCGGAAATTAGGCGTGGTCTTACGGGTATCAAGCAATTTGGTTTTATAGTTCTTAAGTTTTTTAGTGTATTGTTTGGTTAAGGTTGCAATACCGCTCATACGTTGCATACAATTTAAAACCAGGCGTTCGCATTGTAAAATGGTATGTACTTTGGCTTTTACTTCAAAAGCAATTTCGCCGTATTGCATAATATCGCCATCTTTTTTAAAAGCTTCAAATACAATATCGGGTTGCATGAACCTGAAAATTTTTTCAGCTACATCAACACCGGCAAGTATTCCGTCTTCCTTTATTTTTAAAATGGCTTTACCTTCTGCACCGGCATCAATTGATGAAATGGTGGAATGATCCCCCCGATAGCTATCGGGGCCGATATCTTCGGCAAGTGCATTTTTTATCAGCTGGTTTAGCTGTACATTATAATCCATAACAACAAAGCTAAGGAAGAACACAAAAACAAAACCCCGAATTTTCCGGGGTTGCATTTTTATTATTTGAGTTTTTGTATTTATTCAAATGTAATTCCCTGTAAAACCTGTTTTTCTCCCTTTTGTTTCATAAAAATGGTTGTTCTGTACGACCCGTTCTTTGTTACCAATGTGCCGATACAAAATTGTGAACCGGAATTTTCGCCTTTATGAATTACTGTAAAACTTTTTACGCTGTGAGAGCTGAAGAAATCCTTTAACACCAATTCGGCCTGGCTTTTACTGTAACTGTTACTTTTGTCGGGCATATTTATTTCAACGGTGTTATCAAAAGATTTGGCAATTTCAGTGGCATTTCCGGCTTTCATTGCATTTATCACTTCGTCGATGCTTGAAAATACAGTGAAAGAACTTAATGCTGTTCCTAAGGCTATTAATGTAAAAAACTGTTTCATGGTATGAATATTTTGCCAACAATAAAATTACTAAAAACGTGCCAATACTATTAAATATTGATGCAAATTGGCTGAATTTATACCCAAAGACAATTATCGTGTGTAATTAGCTGCAAATATTTTAGTTTTATCAGATGGAAGATAAGAAAGTTATACTCATTATTATGGATGGCTGGGGATTGGGCACAATTAAAAAAAGTGATGCTATTCAACATGCTAATACTCCGTTTGTTAGTTCACTTTATTCAAAATATCCAAATACAACTTTGGTTACCTGTGGTGAAGATGTTGGATTGCCAGAAGGGCAAATGGGTAACAGCGAAGTTGGGCATCTGAATTTAGGTGCCGGCCGTATTGTTTACCAGGAACTACAGCGTATTAATGTGGCCATTAAAACGGGCGAATTTGCAAATAATGAATCGTTGCTTAAAGCCATCCGGTACGCTAAAGAAAATAATAAACCTTTACACCTTATTGGTTTGGTAAGTGATGGCGGTGTTCATTCGCATGTAAACCATATAAAAGCATTAACCGGTTTATGCAGAGATGAAGGTTTAACCAATGTGCTGATACATGCTTTTACTGATGGCAGGGATACAGACCCAAAAAGCGGATTGGGTTTTTTAACCGATCTGCAAGATCATCTCGATACAACTGTTGGTAAAATTGCAAGTATTACAGGGCGCTATTATGCCATGGACCGTGATAAGCGTTGGGAAAGAATAAAACTGGCCTACGATGCTTTGGTAAATGGCACAGGTTACAATACTGATGATATGCTTGCGGCCGTTAAAAAATCTTACGATGATGGCGTTACCGATGAATTTATTAAACCAATCATCAACCAAACCATACCAAACGTCAAAATTAAAAATGAAGATGTGGTGATCTGTTTTAATTTTAGAACAGACAGGTGCAGGGAAATAACTGAAGTACTTACGCAAACTGATATGCCTGAGTTTGATATGAAAAAACTTAATCTGCATTATACCACTATGACGCAGTATAATCATAAATTTAAAAACGTGCATGTTGTTTTTGAAAACGATGATCTGAAAAACACATTGGGAGAAATCCTGGAACAAAATAAAAAAACACAAATACGAATTGCAGAAACAGAAAAATATCCGCACGTAAGTTTCTTTTTTAGTGGTGGCAGAGAAGTGCCTTTTGAAGGTGAAAAAAGAATTATGATCCCATCGCCAAAAGTTGCGACCTATGATCTGCAACCTGAAATGAGTGCTATAGAAGTAACAGAAGCAATTGTAAAAGAAATAGAAAAGAACTACAAACTATCAGGTTCTAAAGTCCCCTCCCCGGGAGGGGATTTAGGGGAGGCTTCCGATTTTATTTGCCTGAACTTTGCAAATGCAGATATGGTGGGCCATACAGGCGTTTGGGAAGCCATTATTAAAGCCGTTGAAACTGTTGACCGTTGTGTTGAGAAAGTTGTTACTGCTGCATTGGAAAATGATTATGCTGTGTTTTTAACTGCCGATCATGGTAATGCAGATTATGCCATAAATGAAGATGGAACACCAAACACAGCACATACATTAAACCCGGTTCCGTTGTTTTTAATTGATAATAATTATAAAGCAAATATTAAACCTGGTAAACTGGCCGATATTGCGCCAACTATTTTATCGCTGATGGGTTTACCCATTCCCAAAGAAATGACCGGAAATATTTTGATTAACTAAACTTTAAAAAATAAATACCTATGCTGAAGAAAATATTAAAAAGAACTTTTCAGATTTTATTGCTGGCATTTGTTGTTATCCAGTTTTTTAGGCCCGCAAAAAACAAAGCAGAGGGTATCAGCAATAAAGATATCAGTAAAATTTACACTGTACCTGCAGATGTTGATACAATACTTAAAACCAGTTGCTATGACTGCCACAGCAATAACACGGTTTATCCCTGGTATGCCGAAGTGCAGCCTGTTGCCTGGTGGTTAAATAAACATATAGTTGATGCCAAAAAAGATTTGAATTTTTCTGAATTTGCAGGTTATCCCATCAGGCGCCAGTATCGAAAATTTGAAGAAATAAATGACCTGGTTAAGAAAGATGAAATGCCGCTTGACTCCTATTTATGGATACATAAATATGCCAAACTGAGTGATCAGCAAAAAATTACATTGGCTAACTGGGTTACTTCGGTAAGAGATACCATTAAAGCAAATTACCCGGCTGATAGTTTAGTCAGAAAAAAATAAGCATTAACTTTATTCTCTTAATTAATTTATGAACCCCGGTCAAAAAAGGATTACTGCCATTGGATTTATGCTTCTATTGGCTATTCCTATATGCTTATCTGTTGTATTTATTGTTAAACAAAAAGTTTTGCAATCAACTATACAGGCAAGGTTTGGCAAAGAGTTGATACAAACCATTACTGTATCAAAGAAGAATATTACCTGGGTAAAAAAGGAAAAAGAAATAATTGTTGAGGGAAAATATTTTGATGTAATGTACTATAACACATCGGGTGATGATGTTGTATTAACCGGTTTTTATGATAACAAAGAAGACAAACTGGTAAAAGAAATAAAAAAACTTATTCGGCAAAAAAAAGCAAACAACAGTTCGGCCAATCAGTTAGTTATTAATTTTTTATCTCCCATAATCTGTTTCAGTTATACAGAAATTACGTACAATTCAACCTGGCGTTTTATTTCAAACCAATATCATTTATTTGATGAACATTTAACAGCTGCGCCAATTGCAGTACTTCTCCACCCTCCCCAATCATAAATAATATTTTTTAAATAAAGTGTTATAACCATAACACTTATTGCTGTGCTTTGATGTAAAAGCAACAGTTACAAATTTTTTTATTAAATCAAGATTCATGATCAGGATATTTATATCATTGGGATTATTATTTATATCATATTCGGGCTTTGCGCAGGAAAAAATAAATACAAAAGATACTACAGTAAAAGAAATCAGCCTGGATGAAGTAGTAATATCTGCCAGCAATTTTGCCGAAAAGAAAAAAAATATTGCCCAAAAAATAGACGTTATCAGTGCTCAAACCATTGCTCAAACCAACGCACAGAATACGGGTGATCTTTTGATCAACACCGGAAAAGTATTTGTACAAAAGAGCCAGCAGGGCGGCAGCAGCCCTGTATTGAGGGGTTTTGAAGCAAGCCGTGTGTTATTGGTAATAGACGGCGTAAGAATGAATAATGCCATTTACAGAAGCGGGCATTTGCAAAATGTAATTACTGGCGATCAAAATTCGCTAAGCCGTGTAGAAGTTATGTATGGCCCCTCATCTACCATTTATGGCAGCGATGCACTGGGTGGCATTGTGCATTTAATTACCAAGGCACCGGTTTTATCCGGAGAAAAAAAGTTTTTAATTACAGGCTCGGCATTTACAAGATACAGTAGTGTAAACAGGGAAAAAACAATACATGCAGATGTAAGTTTGGGCGGTAAAAAGTTTGCCTGGTTTCAATCGTACAACTACAGCAATTTTGGAGATATGAAAATGGGAAGTAAGTACCTGAGCAAATACCCCAACTTTGGAAGAAGGAGTACTTATGTTGGCAAAATAAACGGAGTTGATACTGTATTGACAAACACGGATGACAGGATACAAAAATTTTCCGGGTATAAACAATGGGATATCATTCAAAAATTATTGTTCAAACAAAATGAGCATTTTTCTCATTCATTAAATTTTCAGTTATCTAACACCACCGATGTACCCCGTTACGACCGCCTGCAGGATATAAGAAATTTCGGAGGCACAACCGGCACTACTCTTCGCTATGCCGAATGGTATTATGGGCCGCAAAAAAGAATAATGGGAGCTTACGAATTAAGTGCAACAAAATTGGGTTTCCTGGATGCATTAAAAGCCAATATAAATTACCAGGATATTGAAGAAAGCAGGCAAACCAGGGAATTTAAACGTTACGACCGGTTTGACAGCCAGGTTGAAAAAGTAAAGGTTTTTGGCATTGCCATCAGTGGCAGAAAAGATATTGGTAACAGTGAACTTACAGTTGGTGCTGATGCACAATTGAATGATGTGAAATCTACCGCAACTACAACAAATTTAACAACCGGGGCTGTTACCAAAATAGCTTCCCGATATCCTGATGGCAAAAACAAGATGAATAATTTTGGCATTTTTGCCCAGCATCTTTACAAATTTAAAAATAAAAAACTGGTTTTAAATGATGGCATCCGTTTACAGGTTATAACTCTGCAAAGCAATGTAAAGGATAATTCTTTTTTTAATTTACCAGATACAGCGGTAAAACAAAACAGCTTTGCCGTTACCGGAAATATAGGCGTAGTGTATTCTCTATTGAAAAACACAACCATAAAAACATCTGTTTCATCAGGCTTTAGGGCTCCTAATATTGATGACCTGTCTAAGATTTTTGAATCGGCTACTGCAGCAAGCCAGGTGGTAGTGCCCAATGCCGATCTGAAACCTGAGTACACCTATAATTTTGACCTCACCATCAACCAACGCATTGCTGACAAAATAAGTATAGAATTAACAGGTTTCTATACACTGTTCAGAAATGCAATACTAAAAGCACCTTTTAAATTAAACGGCCAGGATTCGATTATTTACAATGGCGTAAACAGCCAGGTGCTTGCCAGCCAGAATGTAAGCAAAGCAAATTTGCATGGGTTTACTTTTAATATTGCTGCAAAAATTTATAAGGGCCTTGGTTTTAGCAGTACTCTGTCTTATACCAAAGGCAGTTTTAAAACAGATGCATCCAAAGCTTCTAATGTTTATGAAAAACAGGCAAATGGTACATATTCCCTGGTGAGCAGGAATGTATCAAGCAAGCCATTAGATCATATTCCACCGTTAATGGGCAAAACAAGTGTTAGTTACAAGCATAAAATTTTCGATACAGAAATTTATCTGATGTATAACGGTTGGAAGCGGTTAGACCAGTATAATGCAGATGGTGAAGACAATGCCCAATATGCTACTGCAGATGGAATGCCTGGCTGGATGACGCTAAACTGGAAAGGAAGTGTTCAGGTAATAAAAAAATTGCAGGTACAGTTAGGTGTAGAAAATATCCTGGACAGAAACTACAGGAGCTTTGCTTCGGGTTTTTCTGCCGGAGGTAGAAATTTCCTTGTAGGATTAAGAGCAAACTGGTAATGCATTGATCAGCTTGATCTTATCTCCCTGCAATTTTAATCAGGCCGAAAAGTTTGACAATCAATTGTTTAGTTTCATATTATTTTAAAAAAACATCCTCAGTTAATTGTGGATGTTTTTTTATTGTATATGCAGCAATAGTTTACAGTTATTTGTCTATATTTAAGGGTAAATCAAGCACAAATATGACGGAAGAGCTAATGCTAAACGGTTGTTTGCGGAATAATGCCAGCGCACAGGAGGCATTATATAACCGGTTTAGCCCCAGAATGCTGGGTGTATGCTACCGTTTTGCAAAAAACCGGGAAGATGCTGAAGACATGTTGCAGGATGGTTTTATTAAGATTTTTACCCAAATTCACCAGTACAGGAATGAAGGTGCATTGGAAGGATGGATCAGGCGGATTGTGGTACACACCTGTATTAATATTTTAAAGAAAAATAAAAAGTTCTCTGACAGTGTTGATATTACTAATGCAAACGGCATTCATGTACGGGAAGAAATGATACCCTCAATTATGCAGGCAAAGCAGGTTGTTGAATGTATCAGGTCGTTACCGCTTGGATACAAAACAGTTTTAAACCTGTATGCCATTGAGGGCTATACGCATAAAGAAATTGCATTTATGCTGGATATTGAGGAAAGTACCAGCCGCAGTCAGTATACCAGGGCAAAATCAATGTTGGAAGAAATATTAATAAGAAAAAAAATAATTCAAAAGCAAGTAAAAAAGACAAACCTTTTTGGAGCTGTTTCACCAAATTAGATTAGTATAGTACAAATCTGATATTGGCATTACCAAATACTATTATGTTTTTGTAAAATGATGGAAAAAGAATTTTATACCGAAGACGGGTTTGAGCAACTCATAAAAGAAAGGGCTGATCAGTTCAGCATGTATCCTTCTAAACGGGTATGGCACAGCATTTATAATAACCTGCACCCAAGCCGCAGATGGCCTTCTGTTGTTATGAGTTTGCTTTTAATAAGCTCTTTAATGTTAATCGGTTATTTGCATACCGGCGATAACAGTATTAACCGGCAAATTAACAGCACTGCGTCTAACAAAAATTTCGAGGAAAAAAATACTGTTC
>JANOVD010000116.1:0-4188 GCA_031417255.1 Chitinophagaceae bacterium | reverse complement strand
CAAAAAACCGAAACCGGTAAAGTACCGCCACCGCCTCCTTCATTAGCAACTGATGATGTTGCACCACCTCCTCCTCCTCCTCCTCCACTTCCGCCGCCAGCACCCGAAAAGCCGACTGTTATGGTTAATGATAAAGGATACGATATATCCGTTCATTATAACAACGACACTAATATGGTGTATATGAAAAAGGGCGGCGTAACTGAAAAAATTTCTATGGCAAAGTGGAATGCCAATCAATCTTTTTATGAAAATAAATACGGAAAATTGCCTCCTCCACCTCCACCTCCACCTCCTCCTGCACCACCATCTGATAATTAAATATCTAAATAAAAATGCCTCCTGGTTTTCAGGAGGCATTTAAATATTTTTTTAATTTTTTTAAACTGCAAAACTTTCTCCACAGCCACAACTACGGCTGGCATTGGGGTTGTTGAAATAAAACCCTTTGCCGTTAAGCCCGTCACTAAATTCAAGCTCGGTATTTACCAGGTATAAAAAACTTTTCAGGTCACAAACAATTTTAATTCCTTTGTCTTCAAAAACCTGGTCCATTGGTTTTACTTCATTATCAAAATCCATTTTATAACTCAACCCGCTGCAACCACCGCCAACTACGCCAACTCTTAAAAAATGAGAATCATCACCAGTTACACCGGCTTCTTCCATCAGTTTGATGACTTTGGTTTTTGCTTTGTCCGAAATAAAAATAGAAGCAGCCCCCCCACCCCCCAAGGGGGGATTTTTCGTCTCTGCTGTTGCAGAGTTCTCTATAATATTTGAAGTTGTACTGTTCATGTAAATAAATACTCTAAAGATTATCTTACTCTAAAGCCCCTCCTCGGGAGGGGTTTGGGGAGGCCTGTTTCTAATGCACCACACTCTCCTCAAACTTAATTTCTTCCATACCGTTTTTAACACGGTAGTCGTTGATGGCTGATTTGATCGCATCTTCTGCCAAAACACTGCAATGTATTTTTACCGGCGGAAGGTTTAATTCTTCCACGATATCCATATTATCGATTTTCAGTGCATCATCAACGCTTTTTCCTTTAAGCCACTCGGTAGCCAAAGAAGAAGAAGCAATGGCAGAGCCACATCCAAAGGTTTTAAATTTGGCATCGGTTATCATGCCGGCATCATCAACTTCAATCTGCAGGCGCATAACATCGCCACACTCGGGTGCGCCAACCAGGCCGGTACCTACATTTTTTGCGCTTTTATCCAACGTACCAACGTTCTTTGGATTTTGGTAATGGTCGATTACTTTTTCTGAATATGACATGGTGATTATTTTAGATTTTTGATTGTAGATTTTAGATTTATCTATTGATTGTAAATCTGCAATCGCAAATCTACAATCCGAAATTTTAATGTGCTGCCCACTCAATCGTACTCAAATCTATCCCTTCTTTATACATTTCCCAAAGCGGGCTCATTTCCCGTAACTTCAAAACCGTTTCACTTATTGCTTTGATGGTGTAATCAATTTGCTCATCGGTTGTAAATCTTCCCAATCCAAAACGAAGCGAAGAGTGTGCCAGATCATCGCCAAGGCCCAGTGCTTTCAATACATAGCTGGGTTCCAATGAGGCAGATGTGCAAGCCGATCCGCTGCTTAATGCAATATTTTTATTAAAGCCCATCAGCAATCCTTCGCCCTCTACATGTTTAAAAGAAATATTAGCAACATGTGGCAAGCGGTGTTCGCTGCTGCCATTAACGTAAGCTTCTTCTAATTTTAATAATTCTGTTTGCAAATGGTCACGCATCTTGCTGATGCGTTTGGTATCTTCTTCCATATCCAGCATACAAACTTCGCAGGCCTTACCAAAGCCAACAATGCCCGGCACATTTAAAGTACCGCTACGCATACCACGTTCGTGGCCGCCGCCATCCATCTGTGCAGTAACTTTTACCCTTGGGTTTTTACGGCGAACATACAATGCACCAACACCTTTTGGCCCGTACATTTTATGTGCTGTAAAAGCCATCAGGTCAATACCGTCTTTATTTACATCAACCGGTATTTTACCAACCGCCTGAGTGCCATCGGTAAACACCAACACCCCATGTTTTTTAGCAATGGCGCTTATTTCTTTTATCGGCATCACCACACCTATTTCGTTATTGGCATACATGATGGCAATTAAAATGGTTGTAGGTTTAATGGCGGCTTCCAGTTCTTTCAGGTCAATTAACCCTTCGGAATTAACCTGCAGGTAAGTAACTTCTCCGCCAATTTTTTCAATGTGCTTACAGGTATCTAAAACTGCTTTATGCTCGGTTGTTGCGGTAATTATGTGATTGCCTTTGCTTGCATACATTTCATAAACACCTTTAATGCCCAGGTTATCTCCCTCGGTTGCACCACTGGTAAAAATAATTTCTTTAGGATCGGCACCAATCAGTTTTGCCACCTGCTCACGTGCATAATCTACAGCCCCCTCAGCCTCCCAGCCAAATGGATGGTTACGGCTTGCTGCGTTTCCATAATGCTCTAAAAAATATGGGGTCATTGCTTCCAGTACCCTCGGGTCCATGGGTGTTGTTGCATTATTATCTAAGTAAATCGGCAATTTCAACATAAAATCAATCTGTTTAGTTTCTGTTTGTTAATAGTGCAAATTTACTGTAAAAGGTTCTATTTTAGCTGTTCAATCATTCGTTTAACAAGCATTTTACCGAAATCGTAAACTGTACAATAATAAATAATTCAATAATGCAAAAAATAGAACATATCGGTATTGCTGTAAAAGAGCTTGCAACTTCTGTTCGGTTGTTTGAAAAACTGCTGAATAGTGAGTGCTACAAGACAGAAATGGTTGAAAGCGAAAAGGTAAACACTGCCTTTTTTAAAAAAGGCGAAACCAAGATCGAACTTCTGGAAAGTACTGACCCAAATGGCGTTATAGCAAAATTTATTGACCGCAAGGGCGAAGGCCTGCACCATATTGCCTTTGATGTTGCCGATATTAAGGCCGAAATGAAACGCCTGCAGGCCGAAGGTTTTGTTTTACTGAATGAAGAACCAAAGCCAGGGGCTGATAACAAATTAGTTTGTTTTTTACACCCCAAAGGTACCAATGGCGTTTTGATTGAATTATGTCAATCCATTTAATACCTCGTCCTCGTCTCTGACGAGGATGAACTGGTTTTGAGTCTCTGACTCAATTCAAAAAGGGATTATACTTTTTCTCTTCCCCAATCGTAGTTTCCGGCCCATGCCCGCTGTACACAACTGTTTCATCGGGCAACACAAATAACTTTTCTCTTATGTTTTTTAACATGGTTTGATGATTGCCACCTGGCAGATCTGTACGCCCAATGCTACGGTTAAACAACACATCTCCGCTGATAATGAAATTTTGTTTGGCGCAATAAAAACAAATATGGCCCAGTGAATGGCCCGGTGCCTCAATTACTGCCAGTTCATCATCGCCCATTTTAACCAGGTCATTCTCTTTCAAAAAAATGTAATCGCCTGTATAATTATCAAATGGCATATTGTACATCAGGCCCGATGTGGGCGCATAATCCAGCAGTTTTTTTTCTTTTTCGTGCAACTGAAGTATCAGGCCATAAGTCTCGGCTATAAACTTATTGCCAAAAACATGATCCAAATGGCAATGTGTATTAAGCAGCATCGTGGGCTTTAAATTGCTCTGTGTAATAAAGGCTTTCAGCTCATCCTTTTCTTCGGGAAAGTAGCAACCGGGGTCAATAATCATACAATCATTAAACTCATTATACAGTAAATACGTATTTTCCTGTATGGGACTGAAAACAAAGGATTTTATTTTTAACATTGCGGCTATAATTTTACTATGATGAATTTATTACAAAACAACTAATTTTAAGGTACAAATGAGAGATATGAAATTATAACCCCTAAAAAAGGGCTTAAAGAGACTGATAATAACGAAAATATGAAATTACCCATAATGAATAATAATACAACCGCTAAGATTAAAGTTGAAAAAAGATTTGCTGTACAAGAGTGGTTCTTCTTTCCTTTTACTAAAAGAAAAGAAAAACAGAACAAGTTCGCAACGATGTTAAATAGCGTTACCGAAGCCGGTATCAAAATAATTTTCCTATTGCTTATTGCCTGTTGCTTATTGCCCGTTTCCTCCTCAGCGCAGGTAAATGCTGTGGAATTTGGTAAAAACAGGGTTCAATTTAAAA
>JANOVD010000115.1:0-2712 GCA_031417255.1 Chitinophagaceae bacterium | reverse complement strand
GTATCACTTTTTTATCTTCGGGCAGTGGATATTTCCATTGCTCCAGTTTTGGTGCGCCAACATTTGTTGATACGAGATACATATCGCTTACATGGCGCTGGTCCTGCTGAAAGGTTGCTATCTTTTTAGAGTCGGGGCTCCAGAGCATGATGGGGCGGTCGCTGTGTGTCCAGCCGGCATTGTCGGTTGCGTAACCATAATCTTTTATGCCGTCAAAGGTTAGTTGTGTTTCTTTTTTTGTTTCCATATCCTTCACCCACAGGTTCCAGTCTTTAATGAATGCGGCTTTTTTGCCATCGGGCGATAGGCTTTCATTTTGTCCTCCCCTGCGGGCAGCAGGTGTTTTATCATCGGGCAGGATGCTTTTTTTATCGGGGCCTGTTTTGCGGCTCCCATCGGCAGGGTTTATTAAAACGAATTCTTTTTTACCATCCTCAATGTTTACCGAGTACCAGAACTTACCATCTGGCAGCCAGGTTGGGTTTACATTATAACGGTAAACGAGTTTGCTGGCATTAAAGCCTAAAGCTTTGGTGGCCTGATCGTAATCGGCGGCGGTTACTGTTTTTTTATCTGATTGTGCATTGGCAGTAAAACTAACCGTGGCAATGAATGCCAGAAGGTAAATGTTTTTTTTCATAATGAATCGTTGGTTGAAGCATAGTTTTTAATGACCTTTGTCAACAGGTTAAATTTAGGAAAAGTTGGGGATTTACAGTTGGCTAAATGTTGAGTGGTTAGGTTGAACCTCATAGAAGCATAGGTTAACACATAGACTACTATGTGCATTTCTATGCCACTATGCTCCTATGTGGTTCAAAAAAATGACAGGTAAAAAATGTAGAGATTATGCGTTTATGATCTTTGATCTCTTGATGTAAGATTTATCACTGCCATAAATAAACAGGCAGGTGCCGTTTTTAATGGTATTGATGATGGGCTTATACAGGTTTTCGGGCAGGGCCGGGCAACCCCAGCTACGGCCAATATATCCCTGCGAACGAATTAATGATTCATTTACATACGGTGCACCATGTATTACAATATCGCGGCGGTTTGCGTTGTCGTTGATGCCTTTTTCCAAACCTTCCAACCTTAATGAATAACCGTGGCCGCCCATATAAGTACCAAGCGTTTGGTAAAAACCTAAACTGCTTTTATAGCTTTGCAGTGCATTTGAAAAATTGCTGGCCATTACCTTACCTGAATTTACCCCGTGAGCAACATAGGTATTGAAAAGAACCTTTGCCTCGTTGAGGTCAATTATAAATAATCTTTTTTTGGTGGAAGGCATGCTGAGATCAACAATTGATATGATATGCTCATTTTCAAATTTGCCTGATTGCAGCAACTGGTCAAAACCCTTTATTGCATAGTCATAGGTTTGTTTTGATAAACCTGCTTCGTGAAGTTCCATGCTTTCGTACAGGGTATTTGCCCGGGTTATCAGATCTTCTTTTGCGGTTTCTGTTTCAATGTTGCTGTGTAAGTATGATGTATAATTTACAGTTTCCGGTGCTGCTGTATACTGCGGCCGGGTATTGGCTGATACCAATGGTAAATGAATGATTAAAATAAAAACGGCTGAGAGAAAAACATAGGCCTTTTTAAAAATTTGGTTTTGCATTATCATGATGATGGAATTTTAAATTAAACCCTGTTGAGGCGCAAATGTCGCCCCTTTAATGTTTTGAGTTTGTTAAAAAAGATGGATGCCGTTTGGCTTAATGAAACGGGAATGACTGTTATGTTATTGCTTAAAGCTTTGTTAATGAATACAGGAGGCTTACATAATGGATTTATGTGTTTTATAACCGACGCCGAAAACAGGCGGAACCCTTTACATGAGCGGCAAAAATCATGGTTAAAAACCGGTTAATTACCGATACTTTTAAAAGCAGGATCATCAAACATTGATTTATTGAACAAATAATATTTGCCGTCTTTATTATTGCGCCAGTAGCGGTGCCCTTCCAGGTCGTAATAATACCTGCCATCAACACTTCTTTTGGCAACCTTGTCATTTACAACAATCACTTTGGGTATGGCTGTTTTAAGTGGTTTTTTTACTGCTGCAGGTTTAGCTGTTTCGGTAGCAACGGTTGCAGCAGGATGACTTTTTTTACTGCAACTGCTGATGGTTACCAGCAAAATGAAAGCTGATATTAACATGCAAAGCTTTTTCATCATGGTTTTTGTTTTGCTTTTACTACCAAAAACTTTACCAAACTGCTGTATAATTAAAGATAAAATCTCTACAGGCTGTTACACAGGGTTAACATTTTAAAGACGGGCTTTAACACATGCTGGTTTTCACAGGATAAGTTTGGTTTTTTTGAATTGGATATTTGGATTTTCGTAACAGCACAAAGATGCAAACTTATTAAAGAACGGTTTGTAATACAGGGTGTGAATCTGGTGTAGATGTTTTACGAAGGCATAGCCACAAATGACTATAACCCTATATGATCATGAGTAAAGCCGGCAGCAGTATTTTAATCCATTCTATAAATTGGTGTTTGTTTGCAAGCACCAATTATAGCCCGGTTTTCGGGCCTTGGGCAATTTGAATATCCGGCTACTGTTACTGTCTGGGTCCTTACATTTTCGGTGATCTGATCCCAGCTGATATTCTGGTAATTGATGCCCATGAATTTTTGCAGGGCTTCCCTTAACTGGCCGCTGAATATGCCGCCACTTACTGCATTGCCT